>JAKSPR010000156.1 GCA_024404655.1 Clostridia bacterium
AGACGCAAATGAACCGGAATATGTCCGCCCCCAAAAAGCACATACCAGATCAGAAAGCCTGGCGAAGCCTGCAAGGGCGACCGCAAAGCCCTTGCCGGTCACCCCCGGAAGCCAGGGGAAAAACAGAATCAAGCCGAGGGCAGAAACTCATCTGACGACTGCTAAAACAAAACCCTGCCGTGTATACAGAAAAAGCCTGCCGCAAAAACGGCAGGCTTTTGAAATTATCGGAATGTTTTGAATTTATCTGACGATTTCAACTTCTGCGGGCGCGGAAATCTCCGTTTTGATACTGCCGTCAGGCATCTTCTCATGAGAAACGGAAATCACACCGTAAGGCGTGGGATAAGTACCCTTTGCATAGGTCAGATCGCCGAGGTCGGGTTTAACACGGACCTTTCTGCAGCCGGGTTCTACGGGCATAATGCCGAGGACAAAGTTCGTCATGTACGGGCAGGGACCGGAAGCCCAGCCGTGGCACAGGCTGTGACGGAACTTGATGTAGCAGTAAGCGCCCCAGTCGCCGTGGATGTCGATCTTGCCTTCCGGTACGAGATCGGTAATGGGAGCGGCGTTGTCCATCCATTCGAGGTTGAAGTCCTCCCAGAAGGTGGTCGCGCCCATGCTGATCATGCCGCCCCAGAACTCACGGAGGGCATTCAGCGCACCGACGGTATCGCCTGCCATGGTCTTTGCCTTTAAGAGGTAATAGCCCTGGAAGGTGGAGAAGCCGTGTGCACCGTCAACGGCGATGCGGTTCTCGTTTGCTTCCTTTGCGTCACGCAGACCGGAGAGTACGAGCAGGGCAGCGGCTGCCTTGGAACCGCCGTCATCCGGAATATGCTGCTTCATGCGCTCGGCAGCGGCACGGCAGGCATCTGCCATGGCACCGTTTCCGAGAACATCCATCAGGTATGCGCCGCGCTGCAGCGTCAGGCAGAGAAGACCCTGCATGCCGGCATGCTCGGCTGTGGGATTGTCGTGGTTAGGCCAGTCAAGGAACTTGGAGGGGATCTGCTCCACGCCATTTTCGTCCACCAGTCCGCAGAGGACTTTCAAAAGCTTTTCCATGTAGTCCTTCTGTTCACCGAGGTATGCGAGATTGCCCGTGCCCATGTACCACTGGTACTGGATTAAGAGCCACCAGAGGGAGTAAGCGGGCATGCCGTTCATCCAGGAGACCTGGGTGTCGGTGATGGGGGTTTCGTCGCGGATAGTGTCGATGGAGTTCGGTACGACCTCATTGAAGCCGAAGGCGGTGAGGATGGTCATGACCTCGGTGTGCATGTCGCCGATCCAGATCAGACGGTCACGCTTGATGCCGTCCCAGAGGTATTCCTGCATGTTCATGTGGGCTGTATAAGCTGCGGTGTCCCAGATCTTGTTCAGCAGCGGGTCGGAGCACTCAAAGGAACCGATATAGTCGATATCACGGAAGATGAAGGTCGCGTTGACGCTCTTGACGGAGACGGAAGCCTCGTCGTCCAAAAGGTCGATGCGCATGAAGCGGAAGCCGGATTCATTGGTCTCCATGCCGGAGAGGAAACCGACGTTCATGACCATATCGCGGTTGGCGTGGTCGTTGGTGGTGTTCTTGACGCCGAGGTCGGTCATGGCCTCCATAGCGGATTCGCCGAGGCGGATGCGGATGTTGGCGCGGTTGCCTGCAGCGGCGACGGAGCGGACGATGACGCGGACGGAGCCGTGCAGCTCACGGCCGTAGTCCACAAGGACAGATGCCTTGGGCTTGCCGGGGGTGTTTTTCAGAACGCAGCAGCCGGATTCAGAGAAAGTGACCTGCTCCACGGACGGGACGAGAAGATTTTCCACGCCGCGGACGTCGGCACCTTCCTCTGCGGAGGTCCAGACGATGCGGGTCGGTACAAGATAGCGGCGGGAACGGGGATCGGTGTCCTTGCCGCGCAGTTCAGCAAATTTTTCGTAGATCTTTGCCATGGTTTGAATAATCCTTTCTTTTGCCGGAGGAAGCCTTCCTCCGGTTTTTTCTCATTGTACCATGAGAGGACCGATTTGTCAAGAACGCGGCGCGCGGTTTTTCGCTGATGAGCGAAGTTTGTAAAGGGACAGCCCTCCCGAAACCAGAAGGAACACACCGAAGACGCGCCGGGCGAGGTCTGCCGGCAGACGCGGTGCAAGCCATGCTCCGAGCATGGCACCGGGGACGGCGGCTGCGGTGAGCAGCAGGACGAAGGGATAATTGATCTTTCGCCCCTTGATGAAAATATGGACGGGCAGGGCGGAGACGGCAGAGAGAATGAAAAACAGCAGATTGACCCCCTGGGCGGGACCTGTCTCCATCCCGGCGATCATGGTAAGATAGATGACGAGCAGCCCACCGCCCCCGACCCCCATCCCGGCAAGGGCTGCGATGAGCATGGAAATGAAACATGCGGAAACCATCGAAAAAATCACCTCCGCCCTCAGAACAGCATCCGGAACCCGGCAAACAGAACCAGCGCTGCAAACAGGTATTCCGCCGTTGTGACCCGGATCCGGTCAAGGAGCAGTGCACCGAGGATCCCGCCGGGGACTGCGCCGCAAAGACAGGGAATCAGCATATCCCCGGGAACCTTTTCAAACATTCCGCCGTCTTGATAGTACAGAAACGAAAGAACCGACAGGGGAAGCACACAGAGAATGACGGCTGCGTAGGCGTCCTTGCCCGCAGGGGGCGTTCTGTGGGTACGGCGGGAGACGCCGGATTTCAGCAGATACAGAAGAAGAATCCCGCCTCCCGTGCCGAGAAGACCGTTTGTGAAGCCTGCCGCAAAGGCTCCGGGGAGGATGAGCAGAGCCGGGGCGTAGTGTCTGACTGCGGTGCGCATGAAAACCTCCTTGATTCTGACCCATATCGGGCTGATCCGGCGATGAAAAAGCCGTAAACCTTGATAAATTTCCGCAAACTCTTGTAATTTTCAAAAAGATTTGGTATAATATATAGTACATATTCGAAAACGGCAGCGCAGGACGCGCTGCTCGGTACATAGATTGTCCCGGTGCGCGGCAGTTTATCCCCCGGGCGAGCGGTTTTAGGCAAGGGAG
This sequence comes from Clostridia bacterium, assembly GCA_024404655.1. Lineage (GTDB taxonomy): Bacteria > Bacillota > Clostridia > Oscillospirales > CAG-272 > RGIG3925. Next base: position 3,064 of record JAKSPR010000156.1, read on the forward strand.
GTATTTTTTTGCCTGCACAGAAACAGAAAAAGAAAACGACATCGAAAAACGGGAGTTCTTCTGCAAGAAGCGGCGGAGGCTCTGCAAGAAGCGGCAGCAGCCGGGGAAACTCCCGGTCAAAGTCCGCAAAATCAAGCAAAGGCAGATCCTCCGGGACCCGTCTGAAAGCGCCGAATCCTGCGGCGGTCGCCTGGGGCGCGGGCCTTCTGTTTATCCTTTCGATATTGACGGCGGCCTGTGTGTTTTTCCCCGGCGTGATGGGTGGTCTTGGTCGGAATATCCACAACTTTTTGTTCAGCCTGTTCGGCAGCGGTGCGTGTTTTTTGCCGTTCTTCGTCTTTGTGGGAGCGCTGTTCTTCCGCAAGGATATGGAGGAACATGCGGTGGGGCTGAAAATCCTCTTCGGATTTCTCGCTATGGCATTTATAGGGGTGCTGTGTCATTGTCTTTACCGGAATGATCCGGTGTTTGCCGATCTTGAGGGCGCGGCGGAGCATATCTCTGCGTGGTATCGTGAGGGGGCATACGGGGTCGGCGGCGGTCTGATCGGCGGATTCTTTGCATGGATCCTTGGCTTCATCGGCATTGTGGGAACGCTGATCGTTTCCATCCCCGCCCTCGTCCTTCTGTTGATTTTCTATATCGGCATGACGCCTCATTCTTTGATCATCACGCTTCAGTATTACTATTACAAGCAGAAAGAACACAGAGACGCTGTCCGGGAAGCGGCGGCTCCCAGCAGGGAAGCACGACAGGCCGAGCTGGAGCGCAGACAGGCCGAACTTGCCGAAATGCGTGCGGCGCAGGCGGAACGTCAGCGCCAGATCCGGGAACAGCGTGCCGCGGAAGCGGAGGTCCGCCGTTCCGAGCGGCAGCAGAACCGCATTGATTCCAACATTTACACCGACGAGGAAGCAGAAAAGCTCCCGCCGGATCCCATTGATCATGTGGATTATGACACCTCCGACGCACCACAGACCAGTGCTCCGGAACGTCCGAAGCATCAGGTCCGCGCCGGTGCTCCCGTGCCCGGTGAAGTCTACGACCGCGGGGACACTCTGGGGCGCGGGGAACAGCCCCCGACGCCGCCTCCGGTCCGGCGCAGTGTCAGACCCGAGACCGTCATGCCCGGAACCGCTGCTTCCGTGACGACTGCAGCTGCGGCGGCGAAAGAGACCGCTGCTCCGGTGCCCGATGCGGCAGCATACTCCCTTGCGGAGCAGGATGAAGCGCGGTCGCTGGCGGACGGAACCGGAAGCTCTGCGGGCGGCAAGGCAGATGAGCAGGTGCTCCATGCCGAGGACACCCGGAAAGCACCGGAGATCACCCCGACAGCGGAGCTCGATCTGAATGAGATCTTCTCAAGTCCCAGCGATGCGTCGCTTCTGAAACGATACGGTCCCGCAGCCGCGGGCGGACGGAACACCGATGATCCGCTCCGGGCGGAAGTGGAGCTGAATGTGACCCGCGTCACGCCGGAAGGCTTGACGAAGCCGGAGGACGAACCGGAACCGTCCGCAGACAGATTCACGGACGAAGAAGAATCGCCCGTCCTGCCGCCACTTCCCATGGACCCGCCGGAAGAGCTTGTAACGTCCCGGGAGGATGAAGACGCGACCGAACTGAACGATGACGCTGCTGCGCTGCTGCGTTCCCTCAATGCCTTCTACGGCACGGAGCAGGAAGATACGGAACAGCCCCCAGAACCGGTGCAGACGGAGACGGTGCCTCCCGCACCCGGTGTACCCGGACCTGTGGCGGTATTCCATCCCGACGAACCGCAGTATATTTTCCCGCCGGTGACGCTGCTCAAAAAGGACACCTCCCAGATAAACGAAGACCTTTCCGAAGAACTGGAAGAAAAAGGCGAGCTTCTGGTGAGTATCCTGCGGAGCTTCAACGTCAAGACCAACATCGTCAATGTCTCCCGCGGACCTACGATCACGCGGTATGAACTGCAGCCCGAAGCCGGTACCCGTGTGCGCAGCGTCACGAACCTTGTGGACGATATCGCCCTCGGTATGGCGGCCAGCGGCGTGCGCATCGAAGCACCGATCCCCGGCAAGAATGCCATCGGTATCGAGGTGCCGAACCAGACCGTTTCCACGGTCTACATCCGTGATCTGATCGAGTGTGATGCATTCCGGATGGCAAAGAGCCGTCTGACCACATGTCTTGGTATGGACGTGGCGGGTGCTCCTGTCTATCTGGATGTGGCGAAGATGCCCCATCTGCTGATCTGCGGTGCCACCGGTATGGGTAAATCCGTGTGCATCAACTCTCTGATCGTTTCGATGCTCTATAAAGCCACACCGGATGAAGTCAAGCTGATTCTCATTGACCCGAAGAAGGTCGAGCTCAATATCTACAGCGGCATTCCCCATCTGCTGGTTCCCGTGGTCTCCGATCCGAAGAAGGCGGCGGGTGCGCTGCACTGGGCTGTCACCGAAATGGAGCGGCGGTTTGAACTGATCGAAGACGTTGGCATGCGTGATATCAAGGGCTACAACGAGGTCACGAAGAACGATCCCGACCGCGAGCACATGTCACATATTGTCATCATCATCGACGAGCTTGCAGATCTGATGATGACGGCACCCGATGATGTGGAAGACAACATCTGCCGCATTGCGCAGAAGGCCCGTGCTGCCGGTATGCACCTGATCATCGGTACCCAGAGACCCTCTGTTGACGTCGTCACGGGTCTGATCAAAGCGAACATTCCCTCGCGTATCGCCTTCCGTGTGTCCTCCCAGATGGATTCCCGTGTCGTTCTGGATGCCATCGGAGCGGAGAAGCTGATCGGGCGCGGCGATATGCTCTATGCGCCGGTCGGCGCATCGAAGCCCCAGCGTGTGCAGGGTGCGTTTGTCTCGGAAGATGAGATTGAACAGATCATCATGTTCCTAAAAAAGACTGCCGGTCATGCGGAATATGCCGATGACGTCATGGAGAGCATCGAGCGCGAAGCGGCGCTCTGCGGCCAGAAGAAGGGCGCGAAAGGCCCCGATGACGGCGATATGGAAGATGACGGACCCGATGATCCGATGCTGAAAAGCGCGATTGAGCTGGCGGTGGAATCCGGAAAGATCTCCACATCACTCATTCAGCGGCGGCTGTCGCTGGGCTATGGCCGTGCGGCGAAGCTGATTGACCGCATGGAGCAGTTGGGCTACGTCAGTGCACCGGAAGGCCAGAAGCCCCGTCAGGTGCTGATCACAAAAGAACAGTTCATGGAACTGGTCATGAACAAAGAAGGATTTTAAGCGATTATGGGTTTATTTATCACCATTGACGGGCTGGACGGTTCCGGAAAGGGAACACAGTCCGATCTTCTGACAAACTGGCTCCGTGAGCAGGGATACCGGGTCAAGGAGCTTTCCTTCCCCTGCTACGGCGAAAAGAGCGCGGTTCCAGTGGAGATGTATCTGCACGGGGAGCGTGGCAGCCGTCCGGAGGACACCAATGCCTTTGCTGCGTCGGTCTTCTTCTCTGTGGATCGTTATCTTTCCTATCGCACCGACTGGAAAAAGGATGCGGAGGACCCCGACACCATCATCATTTCCAACCGCTACACCACGGCAAACGCGGTACATCAGCTTTCCAAGCTGCCAAAAGACCGGTGGGAGGACTTCCTCTCCTGGCTCTGGGATTTTGAGTTCGGACGGCTGGGACTGCCGAAGCCTGATGTGATCCTCTATCTTGAAATGCTGCCGGAGATTTCCATGCGGCTGGTGGATCACCGCTCGGCGGCGACGGGACAGAAAAAGGACATTCATGAACTCAG
>JAKSPR010000157.1 GCA_024404655.1 Clostridia bacterium
CGTCCGGCAACAAGAAGGTTCGAGAGTCCCACAGGGGTCAGACAGCGATAGGGGATACCATGGGATTCGCCCTTGCCGTAACGACAGGATTCCCCGTTGCCGCCGTGGATATCGAGATAATAGCAGTTCCGTGCGATCTCGTCGGGGAACGTGCGGCGTGCAAGATAATCATCCTTTGTCAGCACATAGTCACCCTTCACACGGCGTGACTGCCGGATACCCATCAAAGGTGCGGTCTGGACAAGGAACGCATCGGAGAACACATCCGGGGCATATTCCTTGAAAGCAGCGAGAAAGCTCTCCGCAATCTTACGTCCCTGAATATAGGCGTTTGAGACGGCTTGTGGATCGGTGGTGTCGAATTTCATGTGTCCCGCATTGAAGGTCAATGTACTGGGGCCGACAAGTGATGTACAGCAGTGAGTATCAATGATATCCGGATACTTCCCGTCACGGACGATGGCATGGATAGGGCTGTTCGGGTTGCCTGCATGGCAGGTTCCCTGCTTTTTGTAGGCTTCCACGTTGACATTCGTAATCGTAAAGCAGTGCGTACTCCACTGGATCGAATGATTTTCGAGGATCTCCGCGTCCGCGGCATAGGCAAGCGCTGCATCACCCGTACAGTCGATGAAGGTCTTTGCCTTCCATGCGGTCATGCCTTCGATGCCGACGGTGATCAGATGCGTGATCTTATCGCCCTCGCGCTGTACACCGCAGAGCCGGGTATTGAAGCGGACATCTGCACCGTTTTCCGTGACCAGTTCGTCATAAACCCGCTTGAGCTTCTCAGCGTCGATATTGACCCAGTCCAGATGCGTTCCCGTGTATTCCGGCGCCATACGTGCCCGCAGACGCAGAAAAACGGTCTCAGCAAGTGAACGGTACACCATTTTTTCTTTGTCGGAGAACGGACACCAGGCGGGAACCAGTCCCGAGGTTCCCATGCCGCCGAGCGCACCGGTCGCTTCGATTAAAAGGACCTTTTTCCCTTCTCGCGCGGCAGCGGCAGCAGCGGTACAGCCGGATGGACCACCTCCAACGACGATAATATCATAACGGTCATCGACTTTCATATCAAAGGTAACGGAGATTTCTGCCATAATAATGACTCCTCTGGTACAATATTAGCGTAGCTGCAGTCGGTACCACGACAGTATTTGCTGCTATGCTATTTGGGGTTTTAGCTGTACAGCAGGACATTTGGGTGCTTACCTGCATATTCTTCCAGTTCCGGTGTGAAGCCATTTGCACCGAATATCACATAGTAGGTGCGGCGGTTCTGCACGTTCCAGGTCACTGATTTTGATTTTTCTTCCAGTGAGAGCAGGACATTGATTCCAACCGGATCAGACCAGTACTTGCATTCGCCAAGAATCAGGTTCTTTCCATCCGGATCGAGAGCTGCAATGTCGATTTCGACTTTGTTGTCCCAATATCGTCCGATTTTGGAGAAATGAAAATCCCATGTGCCGGCTGCATTCAGCTCCCACATTTTTTCGCGGCATACATCTTCATAGACAAAGGCTACATGATGACTGATAAATCCTTGACGGATCTTTGAAATGACAATATCGCTGTTACCGCTCTCAATGAAGCTGAGATTTGGATAAATAAAGGCAAACCAAAAACGAAGATAGTTGTCCTTGATTTTATAAAGACCTTTTTTGCTTTTTTCAGGATTATCTTCGGTAATGGGTACTTCCCGTTCCAAAATATCCAGATCGATCAGTGTTTTCAGATACTTTGTCAGGCTGGTAGCTTTGGTTTCCAATACGGTGGAGATAGCGGACAGCTTTGAATTTCCTGCAGCAATGGCTTTGATCAAAGCAAAGTAGCTGCCGATTTCGCTGACTTCCTGCTGCAGCAGAAAGTGCGGCTCATCATAAAGATAGCTGGAAGTATCGAGAATATTCCGTTCGATGGCATCATAGATATCATCGTTCCCACGGAACAATTCAATGTACTTGGGAACACCGCCAGTAACCGCATACATTTCGATCAGCTGATTTTCATCAGCATCGGGAAAGAACTGCCGGTAATATCTGAATGGAATCTGTTTCAGTCTGATTTGTGCTGTCCGTCTGCCATAAAGAGGACTGTCATAATTCAATGTCTGGGACTTCATCATGGAGATAAGAGAACCGCAGAGAATAACCATCACTGATTTATTTTTGAGCTGTTCTTCCCAAATCCGTTGGAAGATCGATGGAAAAGCGGGATTGGATTTTCCGATATACTGAAATTCGTCAATGACGATTACCGGTTTCTGATCAAAGGACGTGTTAATGATTGCCTTGAAGATGACATCCCAGGATGAAACAGCCGCGCTGCGGAGCAGATCGCTCTGGATGAAGTCAGCAGCTTTTTCCTTGAACGCATTACGGTTTTGCGCCTCCGGCTCTTCACTGGCGAGGAAGAACAGGGCGTTTTTGTTTTTGATAAACTCAGAAATCAAAGTAGTTTTACCAACCCGTCTACGTCCGTACAGTATCACCAGTGCCGATCCGCTGCGACCATATTCATTTTCAAGGGTTTTCATTTCGGATCCGCGGTCGATAAACCTTACCATGACAGTCACCTCATATAACAAGATATTATCAAACATCAATATTATACCATGAATTTTTTATTATTTCAAGTATAATAATTGAAATTATAATTAGCTGATTTCGATGATACGGTATTGTGAACTACCCACCACTTAATGCAAGCATTTGAAGTGGGGGCTTCTTCCTGCTTCCTTGTCCAAGTTATTATCACACAAACAGCCAATCAACATGGCTTTTCCCTTTTTCCAACTGGCAAACTCGGGTTGTAACACACTATCGGCAAAATATCAAGAAAAATCAACTGATATTCATCTCTATTTTTGCCGATATCGAAAAAAATCATTCATTGCCCGCCGCTGTCAATAACACCTCCTCACAACGTGCAGTCCGCTGCACAGATGATCCATATTCGGTGTATACTGAATCATTCCACTGCAAGGATACTGCCCGATTCCCGTTTGATGACATGAAGGTGCGTGGGAATATTAGCTTCCAGAAGCTGAACATGGCTGATGATGCCGATGGTACCTGTTCCCCTCCGGACGCTGTCAAGCACATCCATGGCATCCCTGATCGAGCTCTCGTCAAGGGTTCCGAAGCCCTCGTCAATGAAAAGTGCTTCGATCTGGACGCCGGATCTCTGGGCAACCGTGGACATACCGATGGAAAGTGCCAGCGACACCAGGAATTTTTCACCGCCTGAAAGCATGGCAATGCTGCGTCCTTCCCTTTCGGGGCTCCGGCTGTCGTGGACCTTGAGTTCAAGACCGCGCTTGTTGCCTGATCCCTTATCATCCGTACGGAACAGATGATATCTTCCGCCGTGGACTTTAGAAAGCATCCGGTTGGCTTCCCCGATGACCTGATTGAACATGATTGCAAGGACATAGCGCTGCAGGCCGATACCGGTATCCCCGCGGAGCTTTCTTGCAAATGCCAGATCATTGTCTGCCTGCTTCATACAGGTATCCACATGTTTCTGTTTCTTATCAAGATCAGTCAGCAGATTCACAAGGCGTTCTGCCGTCGTTTTCTGTCTTTCGGAATCCTTTATGTACTGCCTGTTCTCATCGTCAATTTCCTTGAGACGTTCCGGGAATTTTTCTGCGTCAGGCTCGGTCACCCCAGCAAGCTCCGACTGCTTCTGGTCAATTTCTTCGGTCTTCCCCTGCAGTCTGGTATGATATTCCGCGATCTTCTGCTGGTACCGCATCCGCTCGTCATCAGAGAGGAGATTTTCCTTCACAGTCGGAATATCCTCAAATCCGCAGTTCAGCATCTGTACCCTGAGCGCGTTTTTTCTGATTCCGAGAAGTTCTTCGGCTGATACTGCGCTGGTTTTTGCATTCTCGATCTGACCGCGCAGTCCTGCCAGCGTGTTCTGCGCATCGGTCAGCGCTTTCTGCAGTTTTACGCTCTTTTCCTGATAGTCCGAAATGGTTCTGCCGGCTTTCGCAATTTCCCGATCCAGTGCCTTCAGGTCCGGAATTCCCTCGATCAGATTTCCGGCATCTGCCTGATATGCAGCTTCCAGCATTGCAAAGGCATTCTTTTTTTCTTCAAAAGCACTCCGGATCTTATCCCGGTCAAGTTCTGCTGCACGTCTCTGATCGTCTGCCTTTTTCCATTGTTTTCTTGAGTCGTCTGCTTCTTTGTCCTTGATCTCAAGCTCCACCCGGCTGACGCTTTCAGTGAGCTTCTCTGCCGGTTCCGGATGATGGGTACTGCCGCAGACAGGACATTTTTCATTGTCTTTCAGCTCCGACGCGATCTCGCCGTAGATGCCTTCAATATAGAGTTTGTGATACCGGTCAGCCTTCTCTCTGGCCGCCTCGTATTTTTCGTTTTCCCTGGCTTCCGATTCCTTTTTTGCAGTAAGCAGTACTTCCGCCCGGTCAAGTTTATCAAAAAGCGCTGACAGTTCATCTTCTGCTGCTTTATACTGCTTCCGTCTCTCACCGATCGACTGATAGATCTCCCGCCTGCTTTTGTATCTGCCGATCATCTCGTTCAGCGATTCCACAGGAGAATTGGCTTCGTGTTCACTCTTTTCTTTTTCTGCGCGTTTTTCCTCTTCTTCTGCGGCGGGGATCCTGTTTTCCAGAAGCTTTAACTCGCGCTGTTTCTCGCTGAAATCCGCATCTGCTTTTTCATAGTCAGAAAGCGGTTCTCTGACCTGCTCCGCCTTTCCTGAAAGCTCCAGTGTGCGCTCTGTTCTGTCAATTTCAGGCCTTTTTCCATCCAGCACTGCTTTTTCTTTTTCCAGGCCGCGGAGGATCTCAAACTGTTCGGCGAGCTTTCTGTCACGGTCGAGTTCTTCCCGTTTTTTATCCCCCCGGAATGCAGTATGCTTCTGCTCCCGCTCCTTCTGCTCTTCCTGCAAAGAAAGGATCTGTTCGGAAAGTGCCGCAAGGTCGGAAAGCCCCTCCTGGGCAAGGGCCTGCTCAACATCCCGCCGGATATCCAGAAGCACCTGTCTTCTGCTGTTTGCCGCATCATAGAAGGCCTGTGCGTATTTTTCCCACTGCTCAGCGCCGAAGATCTTTTTGAGGATATCCTCTTTTTCTCCGGAGTCGGCCGTTAAGAACCGCTCGAACTGTCCCTGGGGCAGCAGAACGACCTGACGGAACTGGTCCTTTGTCAAACCGATCAGTTCTGCCGCTTTCCGGTCGAGATCGTCTTTTTTCGGGTTCTCAAAAAACGGGATCACGTTTCCGTCTTCGTCGATCTCGCCCGCTTCCAGTTTCGGATCCAGCTTGACCCGTTTCTGTATCAGTTTTCTTGTGAAGACATATCTGTGACCGTGAACGGAAAAGGTAAAAGATACGATCGTATCCAGATCAGCACCAGCCTGTGTGCAGCGCCACTCTTCAAAATTATTTCTCCCGGCGGGGCGTTTCGTATCGCTGTCACCGGTACCGCCGCCGTACAGCGCATAGGTCATGGCATCAAATATTGTGGTCTTTCCGCTTCCGGTATTGCCTTTGATGAGAAAGATCCCATTTTCCCCGAGCTTTTCAAAATCAATGATCTGCTTTTCAACAAAAGGCCCAAACGCCTGAATTTCAAGATACAGTGGTTTCATGTTCTGCTATCCTTTCTTCGGGACAGCGTCAGTGCAGCCGGGCATGAAGGATACCCGGTGAATGCACTGCGCAGCCGTTAATCTTCTGTTTTTTCTGCAGCCGCAATGGCCATCTCAAAAAGTTCTGTCATATAGGCATCCGGTTCCGTATCCGTTTCTTCACGGCAGAAATGGCGGAACACTTCCACCGGGTCCGCTTCAAACTTTTCGAGTTCATCAACGGTCAGCGTCACGGTCGGGTTCTCGCTTTCAAAGGTTTTGCCGGACACCTCCAGAAGGTTCGGAAATATCCGTTTCAGTTCCGACAGAACTTCCAGTCCCGCATACTGATCGGTGATCCGGACCCGGACATAACCGTTTTTTACCTCATCCGGATATTCTCCGTCAAGCACTTCGGCCAGGGTGCCGGCGATCGTGGTCCTCCTGTGCAGAAGCGGCAGAGGGATCACAGTTTTTGTCATGGTGCCTGTATCAAAGATCGTCACGCTCTTTTCCTGCTTTTCTTCGACCCCGAAGGAATATTGCATCGGTGTGCCGCTGTAGCGGACGGTATCGGATACATCCTGAGGCTTGTGGATATGACCGAGTGCTGCATAGTCAAAGCCGTTGAAAACGCCCGCTGACACCTGAGATGCAAATCCTATCACGGCAGCGCGGTCGCTGACCGACGTTTCGGAATCCGTAATGAATGCATGGGACACGATGATATTCTTTTTCTCCGTATCCATTGTTTCGCGGATATGACCGGTCACGACCCGATAGGCGTCGTCAAGCGACCGGATCTCCTCCCGTTTTTCCGGGAAAATACTCTTCACTTTTTCTTCGGTGATCCAGGGGAGCAGATAGATATCCGCATCCGCAAAGGATACCCGCGGTACGTCACGTTCCAGAGCACCGGCAATATGCAGCCCGGCCCTTGATAGCAGATCACGGCAGCTTGACAGCCGTTCTGCGCTGTCGTGGTTCCCGGCGATCAGGATAACAGTAAGCCCGCATTCTGCGCAGAGACGTGTCATGGCGTCGTCATACAGCCGGATCGCCTCCCCCGATGCAACGGCACGGTCGAAGACATCCCCGGCAATGATCACAGCATCAACGGCCTGTTCTGATGCAATGTCACAGATCTTGTCAAGGAAAAATTTCTGATCATCAAGGAGCCTCCGGTCTCCCTCCATGGCACCGAGATGCCAGTCCGATGTATGAAGAAGTTTCA
>JAKSPR010000158.1 GCA_024404655.1 Clostridia bacterium
TGGATGCGGCGCAGCCGCTCGGGGTACAGCATGGAATCGTATGGGAGGATGCCGATATTTTTCTGTGCGCAGACCTCGGTGATCCGTCTGGGACGGTCGAGGGACTTATCGCAGAGCGCGGTGATGACGCTGTCCTTGAGGAATCCGAGGGACGCATAGTCCTCGCGGGCTGCCTCAAAAATGGCATCAATGGAGTGCATGGCGCCCAGCAGCCGGACGGGAACGTCCGAATCGGGGCCGCACACCAGAGAAAGCCATATCCACAGAAGAACGGGCTGATTCATGATCGCATATCCTCCAATCATTGGAACTGTAACGGGGAACGCAGGAAAATTACTTTGAAACCTTGCATCGCTCCCACATGAGAAGGGAAGCGGCAATGGCGGCGTTGAAGGATTCCGCACCTTCCGCCATAGGGATGATCACGGTGCCGCTGCAGGTGTCTATGACCGCATCGGAAAGGCCGTGACCCTCATTGCCGATGACAAAAACGGTATCCTCCGTAACCGGGAAAGAACCCAGCGGCTGTGCGTCCGGGCGGAGGGCCGCAGCGCGGACGTCATATCCCGCCTCTCGCAGGGAGGCAAGATAAGCGGGGGTATCGTCTGTGATATCGAGAGGCATGCGGAACAGAGCGCCCATCGCCGCGCGGACAACCTTGGGGTTGTACACGTCAGCGCAGTCAGAGGATAAGACCAGTCGGTCAAATCCGAGGGCATTTGCGGTCCGGATGACCGTTCCCAGATTGCCTGGATCGCGCATTCCGTCGCATACCAGTATTTTCTCCTTTATTATAGTAGGAAAATGTGAACGCTTCTTATATATTGTATTATAAAAAATCAAATTGTCAAGAGCTTTCGCAACACAAAATACGCCCTGAGGCGCATTTTCTCCGGAAATTTTTTCATAAACCGATTCCGGCACCGAAAAAACGGGCAGATCGGGGTATTTTTCGTCCAGAAGCGCTAAAAAATCGGCGCAGGTGTTCCGGGCCTGCTCCGTGACAAAAATGCGCTCCAGCGCAACATTTTTTTCGATGGCCTCACCGAGCAGTTTCCGTCCCTCAAAACAGAACAGGTGCATGCGCTGGCGGTACTTTTTCTCGGCGAGCTTTCCCGTCTCTATAATCAGGGGATTGGAGCGGGATGTAATACTCTGTATCGACATTGGAATTGTGTTCCTTTCAGAGCGGATCACGCATAAAAATCACGTGATGATGAGAACAACAAAACCAAAGTATCCTTGAGACACTTTGGTTTTGCGGTCGTTATGTTTGATGGATTAAAGAGCTGCCTTAGCCTGCTCGCAGATTGCAGTGAAAGCTGCAGTGTCTGCAATGGCGATCTCGGAGAGCATCTTTCTGTTCAGCGTAACGCCGGCCTTCTTCAGACCATGCATCAGCTGAGAGTAGTTCATGCCGTTCATCTTTGCAGCAGCGGAGATACGGGAGATCCACAGTGCGCGGAATTCTCTCTTCTTCTGCTTACGGCCGATATAGGCGTAGTTGCCGCTCTTCATGACGGCCTGCTTAGCCATCTTGAAGTGCTTGGATTTTGCACCCCAGTAACCCTTTGCTGCCTTTAAAACCTTATTTCTTCTCTTGCGGGTCATCATCGCGCCCTTGATTCTTGCCATGATTCTATTCCTCCTGTTTTCAGATAATTTTCAAATTTGTTCTGTCTGCTGTGAATAGGATTACTTGCCAGCAGGCGCGATCATTGCCTTGACGGTCGGAGCAAAGCACTTGGACAGGTATGCGCCGGTGCGCAGATGTCTCTTTCTCTTTGCGGTCTTCAGACCGAGGTTGTGGCGGTGATGGGAGTGGTTGATCTTGACAAGACCGCTCTTGGTGAGCGTGAATCTCTTTGCAGAAGCTCTATGTGACTTGAGTTTCATGATTGGTACTTCCTTTCAGTTATCATTCTGTGTTTTGTAAACGAAACTACGGAACCGCTTGGCGCAAATTCCTGAAAACCAAGTTTTGAACGGGGATTTCGGGAAAATCAGTTCTTCAGCGGAGAGAGGAACAGGGTCATGAAGCGTCCTTCGAGGATCGGCTTCTTGTCGGCTGTGCCTGCGTCTGCGCATGCTTCCTGGAACTTGGTTAAGACCTCACGTCCGTTTTCAAGGTGGCTCATTTCGCGGCCCTTGAACTTGACGATGACCTTGACCTTGTTGCCGTCTGCCAAGAACTTATGTGCATGATTGACACGGGTATCAAAGTCATGGGTGTCGATCGTGCAGGAAAGCTGAATTTCCTTGACCTTGACGATCTGCTGGTTCTTGCGGGCTTCCTTTTCCTTCTTGATGCGTTCAAAGCGGTATTTGCCGTAATCCATGATCCGGCATACCGGAGGTTCCGCGTTGGGGGAGATCATGACAAGGTCATAACCCTTATCAGCAGCCATGTTCTGTGCGACAGCCAGCTTCACGATACCGATCTGCTCGCCCTCTGCGCCGATCAGGCGTACTTCATTTGCACGGATTGCCTCATTGATCTGCAGTTCTTTTGTGCTAATAGTTCAGCACCTCCATTTGAAATAAAAAATGCGAAAACCGTGAACAGGTCTCCGCATACATGCCGCCGTACAAGAGAAGACTATTGTCATCTCTGCACAGGTTTCATCTTTATCAACCGGCACGTAACACGGTGACGGTGAGAACGGAGATCGTTCTTCTTTATTTTTACTATGACAGTATATCACAGAATATGAGTAATGTCAAGGGGTTTTTGAAATTTTTTTATTTTTGGGGGGATCTTTGGATACAGTACGGTCGGATTTCTGCTCTCGGCCTGTTCTGGCTTTTATCCGGTTTCGGTGGGGTGACCGGCAAGGGCTTTGCGGTCGCCCTTGCAGTCTTCGCAGGCGTCCTCTACTGATATTCAGAGCGGCTTAGTTTTGACAATAAATCAATTTGTGTTTTCCTGTTTTTTCAAAAAAGAATTGACGCAGCAGTGAATCTATGCTATACTTTTACAAACAGTGTGAAGTCAAGGAGGAATTTGATTCATGACACATCCCGACCGCAAAAAAGCGAAGCGCTACGACATGCCCGGACGCTGCCGTGAATTTACCGACAAGGTTTACGGCGGCGTTCATGACGATCCGAAAGCCCTCTGGAAAGAGATCAACGACAGCAAATATAAGTTCTATCCGGACGCCCCCGAATATAAAGCCTTTATCGGCGAAATGCACGGTCATTCCACCCTCTCCGACGGCAGTGCCGATCCGGAGCAATATTATCCGCGTCTGCGGGAGTTAGCAAAGCTCGATTTCGGTGCACTGACCGACCATGACCACGGTGGTGTGGGAAAAGCGGAGCTGTGGGACGGAAATCCCTCCAAATGGGACAAGATGAAGGAACTGGCGAAAAAGTACAACGATCCAGGGCACTTCACAACAATCCTCGGCTATGAACGGGATTCCTATCCTTTTTATAACAATCTGGTACTATATTTTTCAAACCACGATGCGGATATGGTACGTGGGATACGGGATGGTGAACTAACCGAAGCGGAGCTGCGTGCGCTGCTTGCGCGGGATGATGTGATCGCGGTGCCTCATGATACCTATCTTCTCTCTTCCGGTGCGGACTTTATGGCACTGCCGCATGAGCTCTGCACACCGTTTATGGAGATCATCTCCCGCGGAGATGCTGCGGAATATATGGGTAATCCGGCATTCGATGAAAACAGTGCTTGCGAGGGCGGATTCTTACAGGATGCGCTCCGCATGGGACACCGCATCGGCTGTATCGGCGGCTCTGACGACCACGGAGGCATGAATGGTCTGATCAGACCCGAAGCATCCTATCCCCGTAAGTTTTCCGGCATGACCGGTATCTGGGCAAAAGAGAACACGCTTCCTGCTCTGTTTTCAGCGCTGAAAGCACGCAGGACCTACGCCTATATGGGCGGCGGCTGCCGGATGGAGATCGACTTCCGGATAAACGGTCATTGGATGGGTGAAGAATTTACCTGCTCTCCCGATGAAACGCTGAATATCTGGTTCTCCGTCAGGTGCGACGTGCCGGTAAAGCATGTCACCATCGTCAAGAACTGCCGGAATTATCTTTGGTTCCGGGACACACCGGAGCAGATCGTGTTTGATTACCGGCACGAAAATCCGACAGATATCTATTATCTCCGTGTGGAGACAGAAGACGGACGATTCGGTTGGACCAGCCCGATTTATATTAACTGCAAATAAAAATTCAGGAGAAAAGTCATGAAGAAATCACAGTTGACCGCAGCCGCACTGCTCACCGTCCTTGCGCTGAATGCGGCTGCCTGCGGAGACACAGAAACCGCACCGCAGGACACTGCATCTGTCCAGACAACGCAGGCAGTCACCGAAGAAGCAATCGACCCGAATGATCCCTATGCCGCCCGTCTTGCCGTCAGCGCAAACCTTCCCGAGGATCTTGATTTCGGCGGTGCATCCTTCCGCACCATCGTCAATGATGCCAGCGACGGCAATGTCATGCCGAAAGACATTTACATGGAAAGCACCAACGGCGATATCGTCGATGATACCATTTTTGCCAGAAACGCGTACGTTGAGGATCATCTGAACGTCATCATTGAGCCCTCAGAGGTACGTTCTCCCGCTGATACCGCATCCATGGTAAAAAAGGCTGTATCAGCCAGTGATGACGCTTACGATATTGTCCTCCAGCACATGATTCAGATGGGCGGCAACGCGCTGTCCGGCATTTTCCTCAACTGGTATGATATTCCCTATATGGATTTCAGCCATGAATGGTATCCGCAGTATTCCATCAAAGACCTGACCATTGACGGAGTCATGTTCTTAACCATGAGCGATATCATGATCTCCTCCATCCACAATACCTACTGCATGTACTATAACAAGGATATTGCTGCAAGCAATGATATTGAGGATATCTATGAAGTCGTCCGCGAAGGAAAATGGACGCTTGACAAATTAAAAGAGCTTTCCAAGCCCATCTACCGTGATATCAACGGTGACGGTACCAGAGACGCCGATGACCAGTACGGCTATGCTACCTCCATTGGCTCCAATGTCGTCACCTTCTTCTGGGCCTTCAATGTCCCGCTGATCGAGGCAAGCCGCGACGGAATCAAGCTGGTTGCCAACAACAGCAAGGCTGTCGAGACCGTCAGCCGCTTAAACGACTTTTTCTATAATTCCGGCAGCGTGTATATTGCTGCTGCCTATACGGATTTCATTCAGCAGTTCAATGAAGGCAAGGTTTTATTCATTCCGCGCTGTATCGGTGAAACCCTGACATTCTTCCGTGAGACCGAGAACTATGGTATCATTCCGTTCCCCAAGTTTGATGAAAATCAGGAAGCATATTACACCATGCTTGACGGATGTTCACCGACCATCGGCGTACCGAAAACTGCCAATCAGAAGGAACTGATCGGTGCAGTCATGGAAATGATGGGTGAATACTCCTATAAATATCTGTTCCCCGCATATTATGATGTAGCTCTGAAAGTCAAGGGTACCCGTGATGAGAATTCCATCGAAATGCTCGATCTGATCATGGCGGGCCGTGTCGTTGACTTCACCTTTGTCTATGATAACTTCAAGGGATTCTCTTTCACCCTGCAGGATCTTCTGAAACCCAACAGTAAACAGGACTTTGCTTCCTACTATGCAAAGAAGGAAAAGAGTGTCCAGAAGCATTATGATGCCGTTCTGGATGCCTTCCTCGAAGCTGCAGAAGACTGATTATCTACCCAAAGATCGGGTAGGAGGCTGACTAAGGAAAAGTCAGCCGACCTCCCACAGAACCGTGCGTACCGATCTGGTACACGGCTCCTCCCTTGTTTATGCTACAGACTTGCTGTAGTAAGAACTGAAATACTGGAATCCAGCCTTCTCAAGCCTCTGGTTTGAGAGGGCTGTTTTCATTATTGGGCTATCTGCTATACGCCAATATCCCTTCCTTGAGCATGCGAGAATTCCTGCGCTGTGGTTCGAAATTCCAAGTTTGTGAAGATTTCTCCACCTCGTTCGTACCCTCTTCCATTTCTTCCAAAACACCATGCGGATACGCCTGCGCATCCATTCATCAATGTCTTTCAGATATTCTTTCATGCTCGCCAGCTTGTAGTAGTTCACCCAGCCTATTACGAATCTTGTCAATGCTTCTTTCCATTCTTCGTAACTGTTGACATTTCTTCTGCTCGTGAGTTCCTTAACCTTTGCTTTCATCTTCGCTTTAGACTTTTCGTGCACTCTCAGACAGAAACCTTTTGCGTTTTTGTAGAAGCCATAGCCTAGAAATTTTATCTTTCCTGCATATGCCACCACAGTCTTCTCCCTGTTCACCTTAAGAAACAGTTTCTTTTCAATGTAGGGAATGAGGTGTTCCAGTGTCTGCTTCGCACTTGCTTTGCTTCCGCAAAAGATTACCATATCGTCTGCGTATCTGACAAAGCTGTGTCCTCTGCGTTTCAGCTCGTGGTCAAGTTCGTTGAGCATAATGTTTGCACATAACGGACTCAGCGGTCCGCCCTGCGGTACTCCCACCTCGGTATCTTCGAATTTTCCACACCACACAACGCCAGCTCTGAGATATTTGTGGATGAGAGATAGTACTCTTCCGTCCTTAATATCTCTTGCAAGTATTTCCATGAGCTTGCTTTGGTTGACCGTGTCGAAGAACTTTTCCAAGTCCATGTCCACGGTCCATAGCTTTCCTTGCTCAAGGTATTCCTTACTTTTCTTCAGTGCATCGTGGGCACTTCTTTTCGGTCTGAAACCGTAGCTTGTCTCTGCGAATTTCGGTTCGTAGATTGGGGTCAGCACCTGTGCGATTGCCTGCTGGATGACTCGGTCTA
>JAKSPR010000159.1 GCA_024404655.1 Clostridia bacterium
TCAGGTCACAGATCTGCGCGCCTACACCGAGAGCTGTGACGGTTCAGCATTGATCTGGGTCAACAGGGCTGATACCGGAAAGGCAGCCGCCTCGGCAGAGATCGAGGCTGAAATATTCTCTTCTGACAGTCACTGGTCCTGCACATCGGACGGAGAACCTCTGTCTTTTTGCAAAGACACGCTGAAAACCGATGAAAACGGCCTATGCACCCTTGAAACCGGAGATGATAATCAGGCATTCCTGCTCATCAAGCACAAGAATGACACTTTGATCGTCGGTGCTCAGCTTGCAGCCGCTGCCCCTTTTGATACCCTCTATACCTATCTGTATACAGACCGTTCCGTTTATTTTTCCGACGATACCATCCGATTTTGGGGTATTCTCGGCAAGAGTTATGCAGGACAACAGATTCCTGATACGTTGGAACTGACGATCGGATCACAGACCCGGAGCACAACGATCCACGTTTCCGAAAACGGTACTTTTGAAGGCAGTTTTCCGATTGAAGCGTGGACAGCTTACGGCATTTCCTTCTCCTTATCTGACCCGGAACGCGGCATCATTCTCTCCCGGTTTGTCCGTGTGACGCAGGAAGATAAACCCATCTACACCATGTCAGTTGCCTTTGATAAACTCTTTTATACCTATGGAGAGGACGCCACAGTCACGGTAACAACGTCTTTCTTTGACGGAACTCCGGCATCCGGACTTGAAGTCATGCTTTATCCCAATCCCTACGGAGAGCAAAAGACGCTGAAAACCGGCCAAGACGGCACCGCATCCTATACATTCAGGACAGGAAACCCTTTCCAGTATGAAACAGCTACCCATCACTCAATGATTTCGGTCTCAGCGGAACTGATCGGGATGGAAACCGCCTGTCTTACTGATTACAAGAGCGCTCTGTATTTCCATGCCTCCGGCTGCATGCGGATCGATCAGATCTCCGGTGACTGTACGGAACTTTATTTAAATCATCTTGACACCTCTGCTTTGAAGACCCCGGCAGATCTTTCGTATCCTGCATTCCCGGAAAACACCTATGGCGTACCCATGAATACGGAAGTCTCTGTGACCCTTTCCAAAATCGAACATATACGGATACCCCAGAAACCGCTCTACGATGCCATCCAAAAAAAGACCGTCACCTATGACAGATGGTCAGACGAAACAACGCTCATCTTTCAGAAAAACATGGCGGTGACAGACGGTAAACTGATCCTTGAACATTACGACTCCAGTGACTTCAACGGCTACTATCTTTATGAAATCATCTGGCATGATCCGGTAAATGGTCATGACTACAAACAGTCCGTCTATGCTGTGCGCCGCAGCTGGTCCGGCGGATTTGAATCGATACAATGTGAGGACATCTATGAAGTATTGTCCGACCGAGCCGTCGCAGCAGTGGGCGATACGGTCACTGCACAGGTCTTTTACGGCGGTCAGCCTGACGGAGATATTACGATACTTTCGGTCCATTACAAGGGCTCAAAAGGCCGCTGTGAGGTCATACCGGCGGGTTCCTTGTCATTTGTTTTTGATGAGGACTGTATCCTCGGTACACAAGTCGATGCCACTGTTTTTGTGAACGGTGAATATCAGGTTCTGAATCCTCTCGGTATTGGATATGATTATAATAAGCAGAATATACTGGATGTGACGATTTTCCCCGATAAGGATTCCTACAAACCGGGAGAAACGGCAGAATTCACGGTTCGTGCTCCCGGCGCTGCCGGAGGAAGCGTGCTTGTTAGCATTGTTGACGAAGCCTGTTTTGCACTTGGTGATCAGAATGCAGATCCATTGAATTCGTACTTTTCCTCCATTTCAGCATGGTATTACGGCTATACAAAATATGTAAACCGCGGCCGCACGTTCTCTCTCTTCCCGGAAAATCAGAGGTGGTATTATTTCAATGATGTTTACGGCGCAGCTATTGACGAAGTCGAGGAAAGTGTCATGGAAGCTCCCATGAAAGATGCCGCAGCTCCTGCTGCCGGAAACGGCGGAAGTGATGTTTATATCCGTAAAGCCTTTGCGGATAATCCTTATTTTGCGTCAGTTCCCCTTGACGAAAACGGTTGTGCTGTGGTTTCCATGCAAATCCCTGACAACATCACAACCTGGCGTGTTACAGCTTGTGCGACCAACAATACAACAAGTGACCTTCTGTCCGAGGCGAAGCTCGGTTCAGCCGTCTCCGATACGGTCTGCACACTTCCCTTTTTCCTGAATGTTTCTGCCTGCGATCTATATCTGACAGATGACGATGTATCGGTCGGCACAAGAGCAGCCGGAACGGTTCTCGGAGAGATTCAGAACGATGAAATGACCTATAAGGCAGTGCTTTCCGATGAATCCGGGAAGTCCATTTTTGAGCAGACGATCACGGCATCCGTAAACGGATACGGATGGTTCCATTTCGGCCAGCTCCCCATTGGTGATTATTCCGTCACGATCACAGGTGAATGTACCGATGATTCCGGCAATCGTTATACTGACGGTGTAGAGGTGAAATTCTCCGTTTCCGAGACCGCTTTCATTATGCCTGTGCGCAGGACGATTACCCCCGCAGAGCTTTCCTCTCTGCACATCAGCAGTTATCCCCTGACCCTGACCTTCCACGATGACAGCTACGATCTGCTGTTTACTGTGATGAATCGTCTCTGGTGTATGGGTTCTGCCCGTTACGATATGGCTGCTGCCAACTACGCTGCGGTTATGGCTTACCGTAGCTTTTCCGGCGATGAAAATGCCTGGTGGTACCCGAAAGAACCTGCTGAGCAGAACCGCGCAGCAGTGAACAGTTATTACGGTTTCATTCCGGAACTGGAGTGGGCAGAAGGCGATCCCGAACTGACGGCACGGATCCTTGCCTGTGTTCCAGATTTTCTGACAAACGAGAAAAAAGCATCCCTTATCCCCTTCTATCGGGATCTGATCGCATCGGGATGCTCCGATGAAATCCAGCTGTGCGCCGCTTATCTCGGTCTTGCCGCCTGCGGTGAACCGGTTCTTTCCGAGCTTTATGCACTGGCTGCCGGTGCTGGCTCCTATCCCGTGGAAGCAAAGCTCTATCTCATAACGGCATTTGAGGTGATCGGTGATCAGAATGCCGCACAGGCGGCCTGGGAGGCCCTCTGGGAGCAGGAAGGCGGTACTGATGAGAATCTGTACTACCTCGACGGAATAACGACGGAAGAGCGTATACAGCGCACAGCGCTCGGCCTGATGGCGGCAGTCCGCATTGACCCCGATCATACGGGCGGCATGGTCCGCTATCTGCTCACCCACACCTCTGCCGTCGATACCCATGCGCTGGAGTTTGCCGCTTATGTGACCCACTTCACACCGGCTGAACCAAAGGATACAGTGTTTACCTATTCCTTTGAAGGAGATGCCGAAGTGTCCACGATCACACTTCGTGCCGGTGAACACCATACCATTTATCTGACAAAGCCCGAATTTGAAGCTCTTCAGATCGGCAATTGTGACGATTCTCTTCGCATTACCGCTTCCTACGGCGGAACGGCAGAAGAGGCACTGACAGATGCAAGTCCCTCGAAAAATCTGAAACTCAGCAAGAAGATCACTCCATATGATGAGAAGAACGGTATCTATCTTGTCACGATCTCCTATCATGGTGAAACGGACCGCGACTACGTCAACTTTACTGTTTCCGACTGTATTCCTTCCGGCGCACGATTTGTCTCCGAGTATTACAGAGACTATTCCATGAACGGTTATCTCTGGCATAAGGGCGGACAGATGATGAGCGGATGCATTCATGCATGCCGTCCCTGGTCAGGAAAAGACTTTGTTCTCTCAGAAGCTCAGCCCTATTCCTTTGACGGCGAACTTTCCTATCTTATCCGCGGTGCGGTAAGCGGTACCTTCTTCTTTGAGGGTGCAAACGCAATCAGCCGGGAGACGGGAACCTACGCACAAACCGAATGCTTCGTCATTGAAATCGGCGAAGACGGATGGAAGATAAACTGATCCATCCATAGCAAAAAGAAGTCCGCACATCAGCGCGGACTTCTTCTTTTTGTCTTTCTGTTATTTTGGAGTGACCATCTGTGTTACAACATCTGTTGTTACTTTCTTGCCGTCAGCATCAAAGACCTCACAGTAGTACTGGTAGGTATTGCGATCGTTCTGAAAATCTTTAACAGTGACAGTCTCGATGTATTTCGGCTCGTCGGTATATTTTGCATTCGGATGCATTCTTGACCAGCCAGTCCATGTTCTGGTTTTGTAATCGTAGACACGATAGTACCAGACCCAACAGTACTCACCTCTGCCGCCCTTCACTTCAACTTCCATATCATAAGACTGGTAGTTCTTTGTGGTAAAATCTTCGGGCTGCTTCACCAGGACAAGCGGATCTGTCGGATCGATTATCCGGGCACTATCGGAATATATCGTATCACCGTCAGCATCGGTGATCTTGCAACGGTACGATGTTTCATAACCAAGTGTTTTGGGAGTGATAACAAAGTGAGAGCTTATAAAGTTATAGGAACGCCATACACCCTCGGAATCCTTTTTGTAATACCATTCATAACGATACGGCTTCGTACCACCGGATACTGTAACGTCAAAAAATGCAGTACTGCTGTAAGCGGTACAGATATCCCAGGGTTGAGATGTAATAACAAGAGGATCCTTTTTGAGAATACTGACCGTGTTGGTGGTCACTTTGTTCCCTGCAGCATCCACGATTTCACAACGGTACTTCATACCGGTATCCTTGGAAACAGTCAGCTTGCTCGTACGCTCACTGTTCATATAACTCCATCGGAAACCGTCATTGCTTGTCTCGTACCACAGATAGGAATATGGTGCCTTGCCTCCGGAAACTGTCACGGAGAAGGTTACCGAACTGCCTGTCTTGAGTAAAGCATCCTGCGGCTGTGATGTGATAGTCAAAGCAGACGTTTTCTCTTTGAGCACAAAAGCAGATGATGCAGCCTGACTGCCAAGAGAGTCCGTTACAACGCAGCGATACTGATATTTATTCTCAATATCGCCTGCTGTGACGGTCATACCATTTGACGACTTCAGACCGCTTGTCGACTGACCGACATTTTTCCATTCCGTGTATGTTCTGCCGCCGTTTGTGCTGTAGCGGCTCTGCCACTGGAAGGTATACGGAGACAGACCGCCTACGCCTTCCGCCTGCATGGATATTTTATCACCGACAGAAACAGTAAATTCCGTTGTCCCGCATCTCACAGAAAGACGTCCTACCGTCCCTACTCCGGGCATGTCGAACTTAATTCGGTTTTCTGCATACATCATGCGGGTCAGGATCGCTGCGACCTCGCAGCGCATGATAGTGGATTCCGGTCTGCAGCTGTGCTGCTCATCCGATCCCTGGAGAATACCAGCCCGATACAGTTTGTAAATTGCTGCGGCCTGCGGATGGTTCATAGAAACATCCGGGATCGAACCGTCCGGGATCTTATTGATGATAGGCAGTGCACTGTCCGGCAGTGCCTTGGCAAAAATCTCCATGTAACCGGCGCGGGTCACGTTTTCGGTCAGATTGTAATCCTTTGTGATGATGCCGTTCTTTTTGCAGTAGTCAAGATACGGCTGATACCACGGAGTACCGTTCATTAAAGACATTGCGCCTGTTGTATACTTTTCATGCATACAGGCGGCAAGCTTGATTGCCTCGACGTACGTCAGGTTTGCCATGGGATCAAAAACAGTTTCGCTTCTGCCGCTGATCAGACCGTCTTCATACGCGGTCTTGACGGCATCATAGAACCAGTCACCTTTTTTCACATCCGTGAAAATCATATTTCCGCCTGCAAATACGGTCATCGAAAATACAGAAAGACAGATCGCAATGCAGAGCAAAAGGCCGGAAATTCTTCTTTTCATTCAGTTTCCCTCCTGTTTCTTTTGTATTATTTCATCGTAACATAAACTGTATTGGTCGTGAGCTTATTTCCAGCACTGTCTGTAATCACACAGCGGTACTGATAAGCGTTGTCAAATTCATAGGAATTGACGGTGATGGCAAGCGAATTTGATTTTGCGCCTGCTCCCCAGGTACCGACCTTTGTCCAGCCAGTATAATCTGCCATTCCCTGAGGTATATAACGATATTCCCACTGATAGGAATACGGCGATTTGCCTCCGGCAACAGTTACTTCGAAGATTGCGGACATACCTTTTACTGCAGCTACATTTTTCGGCTGAGATGCGATCCTCAGCGCATTCTTTACATTCAGAAACGCTGCAGGTGATGACACCGATTTTCCGGTAGCATCTGTGACAACACAGCTGTATTTCAGGTTCTCATAAATACCGGTTACAGTAAGCTTGGATGTCTTTTCACCGTATATATCAGTCCAGCGGAATCCGTCATTATCAGATACCCGCCAACAGTATGTGTACGGTTCCAGTCCGCCGGTGACATTTACAGTGAATGTTGTTGTTTCACCGTAGGATACATTCTTATCTATTGGCTGAATATCAACCGTAAGCGGGGCATACTTACCAATCATACTCACAGTAGAGGAATAAACTACAGCGCCGGTTGCATCAGTGATCTTGCAGCGGTACTGGTAAAATTCCGAAAACGTCGAGTCTTTCGCATAAAAGTACATCGAAGAAGTATTTCCTCCGATATGCAGGCCGTCAACATTCATCCAGTCTGTATATCTGCCGCGCCCGTTCGGAGTGTAACGACACTGCCACTGATAGGTATATGGTGCTTTGCCGCGAACTGCCTCCATCGTCAGCTTAACCTTGTCACCGGGAGCCGCTGTTACATCGGATAAGCGGTATTTGCATCCAAGATCGGAGGGGATTTC
>JAKSPR010000016.1 GCA_024404655.1 Clostridia bacterium
GGGCTTGGGAGAGGGGAGAGGGGGCGGCGTGGAGCCCCCTCTCCCTTCTTCCAATAGTCCCCCCCTTGACAAGAATCTTCTTTCGTACTATAATTAGTATATGGTAACTGAAAATTAGTTTAAGGTAACTGCGCCCCCAAAACCCCCAACCCCGGTGCAAAAGCAGAAGGAGAAAACAAAACACCACAATGACACTTGATAAACTGCAAGTCGGCAAGGACGCCGTCATCCGCGCAGTCTCCTGCGAGGAATCTCTGCGGAAGCATATCCTCGAAATGGGTCTGACCCCGGGAACGGAGGTCACGCTCATCAAATGCGCTCCCATGGGCGACCCGCTGGAGCTCCGCGTCAGAGACTATGAACTCACCCTGCGTCTGGCAGACGCGGCAAAAATCGAACTGTATGACGTCCACGACGCTCATCCCCATGAATATAAATCCCTCGTCATTCCCCCCATCGACCATCCCGGTGTGGGTGAGGGTACCCATAAGACAGGCGGCGTCATCCCAGAGGGCAAGCCCGTCCGCTTTGCGCTGGCAGGCAACCAGAACTGCGGCAAGACCACCCTGTTCAATCAGCTGACAGGCTCCAACCAGCACGTCGGCAATTTTCCGGGCGTCACCGTAGACCGGAAGGACGGTACCATCCGCGGCTATGCGGACGCCGTCGTCACCGACCTGCCTGGTATTTATTCCCTTTCCCCCTATACGGGAGAGGAGATCGTCACAAGAGATTTCCTGCTGGACGAAAAGCCTGACGGCATCATCAATATCGTCGATGCAACCAATATTGAACGCAACCTGTATCTGACGCTGCAGATGCTGGAGCTGGGCATTCCCATGGTCCTGGCGCTCAATATGATGGATGAGGTGCGCGTAAACGGCGGCACCGTCAAGTGCAACGAGCTGGAATCCCTGCTCGGTATCCCCGTCATCCCGATCGCGGCGTCAAAGAATGAGGGTATCGACGAGCTTGCGCAGCACGCCATGCACGTCGCGCGCTACGGAGAACATCCCGGCCGCGTGGACTTCTGCGCCGACGCAGACGACGAAAGCGGCGCGGTACACCGTGCCATCCATGCCGTCATCCATTTGATCGAGGACCACGCAAACCGAGCGGAGATCCCCGTCCGCTTTGCAGCGGCAAAGCTCATCGAGGGTGATGAGCCCATGGCAAAGCGTCTCTCCCTTGATACAAACGAACAGGAAACGCTGGAGCATATCATCAGACAGATGGAAGACGAAAGCGGTGCCGACCGCATGGCAGCCATGGCCGATATGCGTTTCCGTTTCATCAGCGCTCTGTGCGAAAAGACCGTCGTCAAGCCCCACGAGAGCAAGGAGCGTGTCCGCAGCGAGCGCATCGACCGCATCCTGACCGGCAGATTTACCGCATTCCCAGCTTTCATCCTCATCATGGCGGCGGTGTTCTTCTTAACCTTCTCCGTCATCGGCAAGATTCTTTCCGACTGGATGGAGATCGGCATTGAAGCGCTCACGGAGCTTGTCGACCGGGGCTTAACGGCCTACGGCATCAATCCGGTTGTGCACTCCCTTGTCATTGACGGCGTGTTTGCCGGTGTCGGCAGCGTCCTTTCCTTCCTGCCGATCATCATCATTCTGTTCTTCTTCCTTTCCATTCTGGAGGATTCCGGCTATATGGCCCGCGTCGCCTTTGTCATGGATAAACCGCTGCGCAAGATCGGTCTGTCCGGACGAAGCTTCGTGCCGATGCTGGTGGGCTTCGGCTGCTCGGTTCCCGCCATCATGGCGACCCGTACCCTGCCCTCCGACCGTGACCGGAAAATGACCGTGCTTCTGACGCCCTTTATGAGCTGCTCTGCCAAGCTGCCCATTTATACGCTGTTTGCGGCGGCCTTTTTCCCGGAGCACATGGGCATTGTGATGGTTTCCCTATACCTCATCGGTATTCTTGTTGCCGTGATCGCAGCGTCGATTCTGCGTCTGACGGCCTTCCGCGGTGAGCCTGTTCCCTTTGTCATGGAGCTTCCCAACTACCGCATGCCGGGCGCAAAGAACGTCTTCCAGTTGATGTGGGAAAAAGCAAAGGACTTCCTGACAAAAGCGTTTACCGTCATTTTCGTGGCCTCCGTCATCATCTGGTTCTTACAGAGCTTTGACACCCGGCTGAATGTGGTACTCGATTCCGGTGACAGTCTGCTGGCACTCATCGGCGGAATCATCGCGCCGCTGTTCAGACCGCTTGGCTTTGCCGACTGGCGCATTTCCACCGCCCTCATCACGGGCTTTACGGCAAAAGAGAGTGTGGTCAGCACGCTGACGGTACTTTTAGGCGGTAATGCTGATGCCATCGGCACGCTGTTTACGCCTCTGACAGCCTTTGCGTTCTTAGTGTTCTCTCTGCTCTACACACCCTGTGTGGCGGCCATTGCAGCCGTCAAGCGGGAAATGGGCGGAAAATACGCGGTCTATGTCTGTGTGATGCAGTGTGTGATTGCGTGGGTCTGTGCAGCGCTGGTACACGGTGTGGGCGTTTTATTCTGATCTGATTCTTTTTGAAAGGCGGTAAGGATTGTGGGCAATATGAATCTGGCGACCTGGATCGTGCTTGCGGTCCTTGCGGTCTGGTTTATTGCGGCTGTTATCTATATGTTCCGTGTGCGGAAGCGGGGCGGGTGTGGGTCCTGCGGGGGCTCTTCCTGCGGGAGTTCTTCCTGTGGAAACTCTTCCTTCGGAAACCCTTCCTTCGGAAGCTGTGCATCCTGTTCTTCTTGTTCCGGATGTTCCGGCTGCGGGAAGCACAAAGCGGGAAAAGGGAAAGAGTTATTGTGATGGTGGTGTCGGAGTATCTGCCCTCGGCTTGATTTTGGTTTTCGTCCGGCTTTTTGGGGGTGACCGGCAAGGGCTTGGCGGTCGCCCTTGCATGTTTCGCAGAGTTTTCTAACCTTACTATCATGAATCTTTTTATTTTTAATTGAGCTGCTGCCGGGGTTCTGCCCTCGGCTTGATTTTGGTTTTCGTCCGGCTTTTTGAGGGTGACCGGCAAGGGCTTTGCGGTCGCCCTTGCATGCTTCGCATACCCCCAATCTTAATGCTGATTGATTTTTGAGTTTTTGAACTGCTGTCAGGGATGACGGCGGTTCTTTTTATTGGGAGGATATGCCCACATGCAGAACAGCGGGCTTTCGTGGGGCGAGGTGCTGCTGCCGGGGATTTGGGCTTTCTATGCCGCAAAACCGAAAAATCAACGACAAAACCACACGGATTTTGTAAAAGCACTTTTCAAGGCGGGGGATCCATGCTATAATAGACAAAATCAAACCCGGAGAAAGGAACCTATGAATATGAAATTTTTACCGAAATTCATGCTTCTGGCTCTGCTGATCCTCTCGGTCTTCCTATTCTGCGCCTGCGACAGCTCGGCGGAGAAACCGGAAGCCGGAACAGGAGAAGCGGGTCTTACCGAAAACGCGGACGGCACGCTGACGCTGACCGTTCCGACGGCGGGCGGTGCTGTCTCTGTGACTGTGGAGCGCCGTGCGGCGGACGCTTTTGCCGGCTACACCGTCATCCGTCCCGATCAGGCATCGGAGGGTGAGATCGCCGGAGCAAAAGCGATCTACAATGCGGCGGGCACTCTTGCCAGCCTCTCCCTCTCCACCGACTGGGTCAACCGCGGTGAAGAAGTCCCGGCAGACGGCACGGAGTTCGTCGTGGGTCTTACCAACCGTCCCGGCACGCCCTCTGATCTGCGCAGTCACGATTATGCCATTCTCGCATCCGGCAGCCGTATTCTCATCTGCGGCGGCTCCGGCGCGGCAAGCGAGGAAGCGGCAAATCTCTTTGCGTCCTACTTTGTCGATACCGAAACCGGCAGCATTCTCGTCCCCACGGGTGACGGATTGCGTGTGAACGGCTCCTATCTCTGCAATGTACTGAATGTCAACGGCACGCCTCTTGCCGACTACAGCGTCACCTTGGACCGTGCCGAGCTGAAAAATGCCAAGCCCGCCATTGAGCGCTTTGTCAGTGACACGACGGGGCTTGTCATGAACGGAAAATCCGACCGGAAGATCATTCTTACCATCGGGGAGACCGACGCTCTCTGCGAGATCCGCCCCGAAGGCAATGATCTGCGCGTCGTCTGCACCGCAGAAAATGCCGGACTTGCCGCGCGGTACTTCATTTCCGCAGTGACCGCCGCAGGCGCGATTTCCCCCGACAAGACGGCACAGACCGCGGATATCACCCTCTCCGCCTCTGCCCTGACCCCCGACAGCCTTGCAAAGGCCGAGCCTGTCCGCATCTTCGTTGCGCCCGACGGAAATGACGAGACCGGAAACGGTTCCATGGAAGCGCCCTATGCCACCCTGTCCGCTGCCAGGGAGCGTGCACGCATCCTCGGCGGCCAGAATCTCGCCCCCGTCGAGATCAGCCTGCGAGGCGGCGACTACTACTTCACATCCGGTGTGAACTTTGACGAGACCGATTCCGGTTCTCCCTATCTGCCGCTGACCATCGCCGCTTACAACGGCGAAAAAGTCCGCTTCTTCGGCGGCATCCATCTGGATGCTTCCCGTGCGGTTCCCGCAGCAGATGCGGAGATCGTTGGACGCGTGCTGGACGGCGACACCGCGGCAAAGCTCATGCAGATCGATCTTTCCGACCTCGTTGAGAACTTCCCCGCCTTCTATTCCTACGGTCACACCGAGGACAACGCGAATATGCCCATGGAGGTCTACATCGGCGGCGCGGCGCTGAACCGTTCCCGCTACCCCAACAACATCCCCGGCTCCGCTTATCTGCGCACGGATTCCAACGTCATTTCCAATTCCGACGGTACCAAGACCATCACGCTGGGCCGTGACGCCATTGAGCATATCGCCCTCTGGTCCGACAAGGCGACCGAGGACCTCTATCTCTTCGGCTTCCTTTCCTGGGACTGGTCGAATGAGACCTACGACGCATCCATGACTGACCTTGAGCATGGTACCGTCCGTCTGCCCGGCGGCCTCAACAACTACTTCAATTCCATCACCGGCGGCACCCGCTACTACTTCTTCAACCTCCCCGAGGAAATCGACATGCCGGGCGAATGTTTTGTGGATCACAAGAACCGCATCGTCTACTTCTGCCCGCCGGAGAACATGGACACCGCGGAAATGTATGTCAGTACCCTGACCGACACCATGCTGAAATTCGACGGCACCAACCATGTGGTCGTGGAGGGCATCGAATTCCTCTACACCCGCGGCAAGGCTATCGAGGCCTCCGGATGTACGGATTTCACGTTCAGAAACTGTGATGTCATGCACACCTCTTCCAACGCCGGTTCCTTTAACGGCACCAATATCACCGTTTCCGGCTGCCACGTTTATGATACCTCCTCCGGCGGCTTCAATGTGGGCGGCGGAGACCGTGCGACCCTCACCTCTTCCCACAACCTTGTGGAGAACTGTGAGATCCACTCCGTCAACCGCGACCAGAGCACCTACAAGCCCGCAGTCCTTGCAAACGCCTTTGATATGACGGTGAAGAACAATCTGTTCTATGACGGCGTTCACGAAATGGTCCACGTCGGCAATAACGATATCATCATTGAGTACAATGAATTCTATAACTGCGTCACCGAATCCTCCGATATGGGTGCGATCTACTTCGGACGCGATCCCGCTCTCATGGGTACGGTCATCCGTTATAACTACTTCCACGATATCGGCAACCCCTACGGCGGTGTCGGTCAGCAGTCCATCTTCATCGACGACGGCAACAACGGTGCTGACATCTACGGCAACCTGTTTGTACGCGGTACGGTGGACGATGCGCCCATCAAGACCCACGGCGCGCAGTTCTCGCAGATGAAATACAACATCTTCGTCGATGCGCCCGCCGCCTACCGCAATACCGACTGGTGCAACGCCCGCAACGAGGCCTCCCAGAAGCGCTGGATGATGTGGCTCTTTGACCGCGACGGTTCCGGTCACAACATTCTTTCCAAGATTCAGAGTGCCAACTACGACAGCCCCGCATGGCATGAGCACTACGACGGAACGATCTGGGGTCAGCTCTACGAGCATATCGACGCCGAAAAGATCGCGGACTACACTGCCATGGAGCAGACCGAGTTTGAAAAGTACATGGAGAAGATCGCACCGCAGAAGACGAACATCCTCTCCGAGAACATCATGGTGAACATCAAGGCAGGACCCAAGTTCACCTACATCGGCGGCAAGTGCGTCTATGAAAACAACTTTGTCACCGATGATACTTCGATCTTCAAAGCCTACGGCACAGACTTCACCCTGACCGATGAAGCACTTGCCGAAATCAGAGAAACCATTCCCGGTTTTGAGCAGATTCCGCTGGACAAGATCGGACCGCAGAAGTAAACAGATTCTGATCGTCACGGAGGACGGGGAGCACCATCTGCTCCCCGTCCTCCCCTTTGTGTCACATCTTCCCCTCCCGCATAGAATGGGTAAAGGAACGGGGAAATGCTTTCGGGCACGGAACCTTCCGAACTTTACAATACGGGAGGAGCCCTCTATGAACTGCATCTGCAATCTGTTTGACGGCGACAACATGTGGTGGATCATCATCCTGATCCTGCTCATCCTGTTCTGCAACGCAGGAAACGGCAGTGACTGCGGCTGCGGCTGCCAGAGATGCCGCTGAACGTTCAGAATATCCACACTTTGACAAAAAATGGTGCCGCACTGCGTGCGGCACCATTTTTGATCGTATAGGTTTATGTTTACCAGCTCTTATGGCGGAAGAAATGACCGGAGAGGAACGTAAGGTACTGATTCCAGTCTTCACGGGAATAGAAATGCGTACCGGGTCTGACGTGATAGTGTACTTTTCCGCCTTCAAAAATGAAGGATTCTCCGGCGGCAGGATAGCGTTCTGCCGTCAGGCCGTTGTCGAAATCAATTTCGTCAAGGGCGGGAATTTTTCCGGTCTCAAGGAGACGATAGACGCGGTTGGTGATGGCTGCGGTCATGAACTCGCAGGCGGGGTCCGCCCAGGTATCTTCCCATGCGGAGCCGATGCACAGCAGGCGGGGTGCGATCAGCGCGGTCAGATAGTGCTGGTCAAAGGGCATATCATATTCGCGCTCTGCATAGTTTTTATAGGTGGGGCAGAACCAGTAGGGGAAAACCTTCGTGATGACCTGCACACGCTCACCGGTCTTGTCTCTTGTGATGGCGGCGCCGGAGCAGCCGGAATCGTTGGAGCAGCCTGCGGCAAAGCGCTCATCCATGGCAGCGGCAAGAAGCGCCGTTTTGCCAAGACGGGAATGTCCTGCTACCGCGATCTTGGAGGTGTCGATATCATCGCGGGTCATGAGCACGTCAAGCAGTCTGGAAGCAGCGAAAGCCCACATCGCCAGCTTGCCCCATGCGTGAGGCTCGCGGTCGCCCTCGTTGCCGGGATACATGGCTGCAATGCCGTTTGTGAAGTCGCCGTTGTCGCTGGTGACGTCTTCATAGTAGATCTGGGCAGCTGCATAGCCTGCGTCCGTGATCTCTTCCAGCGGGAAATACTTGTCGGGGACAAGGGGTCTGAAATTCAGATGGATGACGACAGGCGGCTTCTTTCCGCCTCTCGGATGCTTCGGCAGGAACAGGCAGGCCGGGAAAGACCATTCTCCGCGGGGCGTGGTGAAGGTGACGTTGAAATATTCTCCGCGCACCTTGCCTGCGCACATATTGTCGTCTGGCTTCTGGGTCTCAACGGCATGGACATCCACGGGCGCTTCGGGCATATAGCCGTATTCCTCCCGGCAGATGATCTCCCGCAGCTCGGCGCGGCGGGCGTCCCAGAGCTCCTTTGTGACAGGCTGACCGTTTTCCATTGTGAAAAGATCGGGCAGTCTGCGGCGTTCGATTTCGTTTTTCAGAAGCTGCATATTTTTAATGCCTCCTATGTTTGGGTGATTATGAATCCCGGAATCAGTTGAAGCAGACGGGGGTATTGGAGACTGCGCTTCTCGGCTCTGCCATGTAGGGCGCAACGGTGTCGCGCCACTTCTTGTAGTGCTCCGTGGTCTTGTGGAAGGCGACAGCGGCTTCATCCTCGAAGACCTCATACATAGTGAAGCGTGTGGGATCCTCGCGGTTCTGGAGGATATCGAAGCGGACGTTTCCGGCTTCCTTTCTTGTGTTGTCGTGGTTATAGGTCGTGATTTCCTTGAACTGCTCGATGCAGTCCTCTTTGACGTGAACGGATACGAGATTGGCGATCATCGTGATTTTCTCCTTTTTGTAATCGGTTTTGGGGCATTCTGATACAGGGGAACTCCCCCTGTTTTGTTCAGGTCCATTATAACACACGAAAAAGCCCTTGTCAATGCCCGGGAACCATGGAGTCCGGTGTCTTTATATGTAAAAAGCCGACTTTTTTCTCATTCTCTATTGCAATTCAGGGGCGAATGTAGTATAATTATAATCTCAAACAGTATCCGGATTTTCAGATACTGCTTAATTTATCCGAAAAATCAAAAGAATATCACATAAAGGAGAAAACATCATGAAACAGACGCAGAGAAAAACCGTATGCGGACTGCTTGCGCTTCTGACCGCGGCAGGCGTTCTTGCCTCCTGCGGTGATGCTGCAAAGCCCTCCGTTGAGACCACTCCTACCTCCCAGGCTCCCGTTGAGGAAGAGACGACCATCGACCCCAACGACCGTTCTCGGGCAAAGGACAACCTGCCCGCAGATCTCGACTTCGGCGGCAGAACCTTTACCTTCTTCCTCACTGACCCTGAAAAGAACGCTGCCAACTACGGCGGTCCCGAAGAGCAGTCCGGTGAGATCGTCGAAGACGCAGTCCTCGCCCGCAACGCATCCGTTGAGGAGCGTCTGAACGTAGACTTAAATTACTTCTCCGAGACCTATTACGGCGGCAACGATGCGCCTGGTGCCATCCGTACCCTGATCATGGCAGGCGATTCCACCTATGATGCCTTTGTCGGTATTCAGTGGGGCGTCACCAAGCTGATCACCGACAACTGCTTCTATAACGCAAACGATCTGCAGTATGTCGATTTCTCCCAGCCCTGGTGGAACAACTTCTACATGGATTCCGTCTCCCTCGGCAAGGACACCCGTTTCTTCCTCGTCGGCGACTTCGATCTGGACGTTCTGGAATACACCCGTGCTCTGTTCTATAACAAAGCCCTCTATGCAAACTACTACGACGACGCAAACGGTCTTTACACCGAAGTTCTTGACGGCAAGTGGACCCTGGAACGTATGACCCAGATCGTACAGGACGTTTTCGTTGATATGAACAACGACGCCAAGAACGACATCGACGACCAGCTGGGCTTCATCACCTACGGCACCATGTCCTCCGTTGACGCCTTTGTTTATGCGACAGATATTTCCTTTGAAAAGCGCACCGATGACGGTCTGATCGAGCTGGCTCTGATCAACGACAAGGCTGTGACTCTGGCAGAAAAGCTGAACGCACTGTTCTGGGGTCCCGGCGCATACTCCGATATGAACAAGAGCAATTCGGATGAAATGAACGCTGCCTTTACCAGCGGCCGCGTCATGTTCCTCGGCAACTCCTCTCTGAAGACTGCAAAGGTTCTGCGCGATATGAAGGACGACTTCGGCTTCCTGCCCTTCCCGAAGCTGGACGAGGCACAGGAAGGCTATCATGCTCTGGTGCATGACGCTGTGCTGCTTTCCTCCATCTC
Organism: Clostridia bacterium; assembly: GCA_024404655.1. Lineage (GTDB taxonomy): Bacteria > Bacillota > Clostridia > Oscillospirales > CAG-272 > RGIG3925. The sequence goes on from JAKSPR010000016.1 coordinate 9,692, forward strand.
CGCAGCTTCCAACAACATCGACATGGCCGGTGCGGTCTATGAAGCTCTGAACGCCGAAACTTACCGTTCCGTCGTTCCGGTCTGGTATGCAACCGCGCTGAAGGTCAAGTATTCCCGCGACGATATTTCCTCCCAGATGATCGACCTGATCCACGATTCCACCACCACGAGCTTTGTCTTTGCGTACAACTACGCGCTGAATGACGCAGGTCTTCTGTTCCGCAATCTGATCACCGGCAAGTCAAACGACTACATCTCCCGCGCAACGAAGGTTGAAAAAGCCGCGCAGAAGTCTCTTGACAAGCTGATCAGTGCGTTCATGGAGAACAACTGAAATAAACCATAAAGGAGACCATCATGGCAGAAAAAATCCGATTCGGCATCATGGGCTGCGGCGGCATCGCAAACAAATACTGTGAAGCTGTGGACATCTGTGAAGACACCGTGACAACAGCCTGCGCCAGCAAATCCGCCGAGCGTGCGGCAGATTTCGCAAAGCGCCACGATATTCCCTTCTCCGGCAGCTACGATGCGCTGCTGGCAAGAGAGGACGTAGACGTCGTCTATATCGCCACCACCCACAATTTCCATGCAGAGCTCATCCGTGCTTCCCTGCTTGCAGGCAAGCACGTGATATGCGAAAAGGCCATGGTTCTGACAAAGGCCGACGCAGAAAGCCTCTTTGCGCTGGCAAAAGAACGGGGACTTTTCCTCATGGAGGCCATGTGGTCCCGTTTCCTCCCCACGGTTCAGTGGGCCAAAAAGCACATTCTGGACGGCACCATCGGCACGCTGCAGTTTGCAAACGCCGTCATCGGCTTCAAGGGCAACTATAACCCCGAAAGCCGCCTCTTAAATCCTGCCCTTGCGGGCGGCGCGATGTACGATATCGGCGTTTATCCGCTGGAGATCGTCTCCTATCTCATCGGCGAGCCGGTGAAGAGCGTCTCCTTCCGTGCACGTCCCAACAAGGACACCGGAGTCGACGAGCGCGTTTCCATGCTCATCGAATTCCCCTCTGTGGACGCGGCCATCCAGTGCATGCTGTCCTGCTCTCCCCGTGAATTTGTCTCCGTCACCGGCGACAAGGGCTACATCGAGATCCCCACGGCAAGCTACGGCGACACTGCGTTCCGCTATGACGAAAACCGCAATCTTGTGGAAGAATGGCGTCCCGCTTATCCCGGCGGCAACGGCTTTGTCTATGAGATCGAGGAAGTTGTCCGCTGTCTGCGTGCAGGCAAGCTGGAATCCGACGTCGAACCCGCCTCCGCCACCATCGAGTGTGCCGGAATTTTCGATACCGTCCTTGCCGACATCCGGAAGAATCTCTGATCATTCCTCCCGAACGCCAAAGGAGCGACTGCCATGACACCAACCGAACGTGACAATATGACCGTCTGTCCCGCCTGCAGACAAAGTGTCAAAAAGGCCCGGTTCTGTCCGGAGTGCGGAACACCTCTTCCCTTTAAGAAGTGCCCCGGCTGCGGGGAGATCGTGGAAGACCGAAAATTCTGCGGGAATTGCGGCGCCAGCCTGACAGGAAATGACGCGTCGACGCCTCCCCCACAGACAGTGACGTTTCCGTCCGGCATGATCGGGGTCAACATGGGCATGATGGGCAGGATGGGCTGCACGCAGCCTCCGGAGAAAACAGTCTCCGAAAAGATTCCCGCAGAGCGCATCACGGGCTTTTCAAGACTGCGCATCGGGTCCTGTCCGTGTACGGCAATCACCTACGTCTGGCTTCTTACAAAGACCGATGACGGACTGTTAGCTGAGCACTACTACGCCCCCACCTTCGACCACGACAAAAAAGGCCGTGTCGTTTCCGTTGTTTCCCACGGTTCCGAGGCATACGAAGCGATTCTTGCGCTCCTCAGACAGCATGACGTCGGTATGTGGAACGGCTTCTGGGGTACTCCCCCGGCGGGTATCCGCGATGGGGAGACCTGTGAATTTTTCGTCGTCCTCCCCGACGGCACGGAGATCCGGGCCGCAGGCAACAATCACATGCCTGACGGGTTCTCCGCCATCCGCAATGCTGCGGCGGAACTTTGCAGGGAAAGAAAATCAGAATAAAACAGAAAAACAGCTTCCGTCAGATGATGGAAGCTGCTTCATTTTTGACTTTTTTTCAAAATTGGAACTGTAAAGTTCCAATTCGTTATTGGGGGTTATCACGGCGGGAGCAAGCCCCCGCCGCAGTTCAACCGGAAATCCCAATCATCGAAAAAATCAATCTCTCACATTCTGATATGCCTCAATGGTTGCATTGATGGCATCCTCTGTCTTTGACAGGCGGGATTCGTATGTAGAGGTGAATTTATTGGACTTGGTGTCACGGACGCCGATCAGATAATCATCCCACTTGCCCCAGTTATAAATGATCGCAAGGTCATAAATACGGTTGGAGAAGATCAGATCGAGCATCTCTGCGGAATCGTTATCGCGGAGCACCTTGCCCTGCAGGGTGGTATCATAATATGCCGCGCGGAGGGTGGAGGTGGATTCGTAAGCCATGGCGTCAATGACGGCTGCTGCCTTGACGGGATCGGAGCAGGTCGTCGGGACGCACCACAGATGCGTGCAGTTATTGAAGGTGACAAGATTATAATACTGCTCCTGCGCGTCGTCATATTTCGGAATGGGCAGGATGCCGAAGTCGTTTTCGCAGTTCACACGGAGGTCTTTGCGGATATCCCAGACTGCGAACTGGGTAAACAGGCAGCGGTCTGCGGTGAAACATTCCTTCTGATCGCCGGAGAAGCCGCCGGTCACATCGGTTCTGCCGGAGGTGACGGAATTGAAAATCTTATCAAAAACGTCCACGCTGCGGGAATTATAGACGGACAGCTGCGGATAGCCTTCCGCGTCCATCGTGGAAATGCGCTCGCCTGCACCGTAGAAATAGTATTCCGGTGCCCAGCCGTAAATATAAAGACCGACCTGATCGTCCTTTGTGATCTTGCCGTTGTTGTCAAGGTCGATATTTGCCTTCAATGCCATCTCCAGCATCCGGTCGAGGGTCCATTTGCCGTCACGCACCAGCTGATAGGGATCGGGGAGGTCGAGATCCTTGATGAGTTTCTTTGAAAAGACGCTGACACGGGTCAGGTCCCATGTACTGATGTTCATGTCACCCGTGACGAAATACATGTGTCCGCCGATGGTGAACGCATCCACGCAGCTCTGATCCCAGTAAGGCTTGGAGAAATCCAGATTCATGGAATAAAGGTCAAGGAGCATGCCCTCCTGTGCAAGGGATGCGGCATTGGTACCGAGGACGATACCGCACTCCACGGCGTCTCCTGCCTGTACCACGCGGGAAAGCTCCTGATACTGGTCGCCCTGGGAATCCCACTGTTCAATGGAGCAGTTATAGCGTTCCTCGATGGAGCGGTTGCGGCGGTAGACCGCATCGTTGATGGGTTCGCCGTTTTCCTCGGAAGCAAAGAAGTCCTCGCAGAGGAAATTGCCGTTGCCGGTGGTGGAGCTGCGGACGTTGGTATAGAACCGATAGCCGCCCAGGTCTGTGACCGCCGGAGCATTGGGGTCTGTGGTTTCTGCTTCTGTCTCTATTGCATTGTCGGGGGTGGGAACCGTATCTTTGCCGGGAGTCGGGTCTGCGGCGGTCTCGCCGCATGCGCTCAGCAGAGAAACAGCCAGAAGTCCTGCAAGGATTCCGGTCACGGGAAACTTTTTCATAGGGCTTGTCTCACTTTCCTTTGATTTGTTATGAAGTCTATGGATGCGGCACGTTGTGCCGGCATTTTCGGATTTGGGACGGACATGAAACCATCGCCCGCATGTTCAGACGGTGGTGCGGATGCACGGGCTGCAGATATCATGCGGGCGATGAAAAACTTATTTCTTCCGGTTGCGGATACGTTTGTCGGAATGAACCGACAGATACGTACCGAGGGACTGGAACACCTGCACAAGCAGGATCAGGAGGATGACCGCCATCAGCATGACGAGATACTTATAGCGGTAGTAGCCGTAATTGATGGCGATCTTACCGAGGCCGCCGCCGCCGATGATACCGCTCATGGCGGAATAACCGAGCACCGTGGTCACGGCGATGGTGACATTGGAAATGAGGGACGGAACGGATTCCGGGATCATGACCTTCCAGACGATCTGGAACGGGGATGCCCCCATACTCTGCGCCGCCTCGATGATGTTGGGGTTGACCTCACGCAGAGAGCCCTCGATCAAGCGCGCTACAAAGGGGAACGCCGCGATGACCAGCGGTACGATGGATGCCACGGTACCGACGGTCGTACCGACGATCAGACGGGTCAGCGGGAAAACGAGGATCATCAGAATGAGGAACGGCACGGAGCGCAGAAGGTTGATGACGACATTGAGCACCTGCATAAGCCATGCGGGAAGCGGGCGCACGCCGCCCTTTTCTCCTGTCACCAGAAGCACGCCCAGCGGCATGCCGAGGATGATGGCAAACAGGGTCGCAAGCACCGTGACATAGAAGGTCTCCCACAGTGCCAGCGGGAATTCGTTTTTGAGGATCCAGAGCGCTTCTTCCAGCGCTTCGGCGGAAAACATACGGTCAAGCATCGGCTCTGTCCTCCTTTGCTGCGGGTTCGATCATGATCTGGGGATCATCCGCAAAGTACGCTTTGACCCGCTCCACGGCCTCCATGCCGCCGGGAATGCCCAGCAGCATATTGCCGAAGACCTTATCTCCGATACAGCGGGTGGAAGCATAGAGGATATTCACGGCGATGCCGGTATCAATCGCCATCTGGGTGATCATGGCGCGGTCCGTGGTATGGGAGCCGTCAAAGACGAGGCGGACGGGGATATCATCCGGATTGCCTGCGGCGGGAATCCCGCCGGGGATCTCTGCCTCCATGGGGCTCTTATCCGCATCGGGGAAGACCAGTCTGCGGGCGGCGTCGGATTTCGGGGCGGAGAAGACCTCTGCCACCTCTCCCGTCTCCACGACACAGCCGTGGTCGAGGATGGCGACGTGGGAGCAGACCTCCTCAACGACGCTCATCTGGTGGGTGATGATGATGACGGTGATGCCCAGCTTCTTATTGATATCCCGGATGAGTTCCAGGATGGCGTGGGTGGTATTGGGGTCAAGAGCTGAAGTCGCCTCATCGCACAGAAGCACCTTCGGCTGGGTTGCAAGCGCACGCGCGATGGCGATACGCTGCTGCTGACCGCCGGAGAGCTGTGCCGGATACGCCTTCGCCTTATCCGGAAGACCGACGGTTTCCAGAAGCTCCGATGCGCGTCTGACGGCTTCCGTCCGTTTCACGCCGGAAAGCTCCAGCGGGAAGCAGATATTGTCAAGGCAGGTCCTCTGCATGAGCAGATTGAAGCCCTGAAAGATCATGGTGATGCTGCGGCGCATCTGCCGCAGTTCCTTTTCGGAAAGGGAGCCCATATCCGTGCCGTCGATGAGCACCTTGCCCTCCGTTGGGCGCTCCAGCATATTGATGCAGCGCACAAGGGTGGATTTTCCGGCGCCGGACATGCCGATGATACCGTAAATCTCACCGTCACCGACGGTCAGGCTGACATTTTTCAAAGCGTCAAAGGTCTCCTGCTTTCCGTCCTCTCCCACAACGGAAAAGGTTTTCGTCAGATTCTGAATTTCGATCATGCCGTTTTCCTTCCGGTTTTTTTGAAAAATGATCTTATTTCAGGAGACCGAGGTCGGACTGCTTACCGCCGTAAAGGCCCATAGGCTCAACGTGGATGGCTGCAGCGGAAACGACATGGGTACCGTTCTGTGCATTGAAGTCATCGAGGTACGGAGTATGCTGGAAGTAGTTTGCATCGACCTCGCCGGAATCAACGACATTATTGGGCTGGACGTAGTCGGTATATTCGATGATATTGAGGGTGATATCCTTTGCTGCGAGGATTTCCTTTGCGATCTTCAGGATCTCTGCGTGGGGGTTGGGAGTAGCTGCGACGGAAATGGTGGTACCTGCAAGAGCTGCGTAGTCAACGGATGCGTCATAGCCGTCACCGGGGTTCTCGACGGTGGAAACGACAGCGCCGCCGTAAGTCTTTGCGATGTAATCAGCGACCTGCTGGCTCTCCAGTGCTGCGACGAGCGCCTTGATCTTGCCGCTGTTCTCATTGCCCTCCTTGCATGCAAGGATATTGGCATAAGCGGAATAAGAGCCCTCGATGGTCAGAGCGTCTGCGACGGGGTTGCTGCCTGCGTCGATGGCGTAGTTGGAGTTGATGACTGCGAAGTCAACGTCGCGGCGGACATTGGGGATCTGGGCTGCCTCAACTTCCTTGAACGTGATATTCTTGGGGTTCTCTGCGATATCCTTGATGGTAGCGGTGATGCCTGCGCCTTCCTTCAGCTTGATGATGCCGTTGGCCTCAAGCAGAAGCAGTGCTCTTGCCTCATTGGTGGTATCATTGGGGATCGCCACCGTCAGGCCGGAAGAGCCGCAGGAAATGAGAGACAGTGCGGAGCATACGAGGATTGCTGCAAGGAAAAGTACGAAGATGCGTTTCATGGTGATATTCTCCTTTTTTTTGAAAAAATGTTTTTTCTTTTTTCTACATTCGGTACAAAACAAAAAGGGAAACTCGGTGGATTGTGCGTCCCTCATTTTTTCTGAATGATCAACCTACGTAAGAAGTTGTTTTTTACGTTTCCTCCGCAGTGGTCTTGGGAAGCTTCATTGAAAAATCTGCGCGGCACATCATGCACATGGAGCGCATGCGCATTGACATGATCATGGTCATTGCTGCCGCAAGGTTTTTCATGGTGAGTTCCCCTTTCTCGTTTGCTGTAGATATTATGAGTATAGCACGGCGGGGGGGATTTGTCAAGTTTTTTGGATGAAGTTTTGATTTTTCTGCGAAAAATCAAAACTTCATTGTTTCTGTTCTTGCCCGCTCTGCGGGCGGGAAAGTTTTCTCCTTGGCAGGAGAGCAGTTTATCCGGCGGCACCGCCGGGAGACGCTGATTGGAAGAAGGGAGAGGGGGCTCCACGCCGCCCCCTCTCCCCTCTCCCAAGCCC
>JAKSPR010000160.1 GCA_024404655.1 Clostridia bacterium
AAGGGACTTGCCATGACCGCAGGGTCAAAGCCGATCCGCTTTGCCGCAATCGGCAATAGACACCCAACCACTTTCGCAATGGAAATGACAAAAACCAGCGTCAGACAAACCACAGCCGCTACCTGCAGAGGCACACGGTCGATCAGAAGAATTTTCACGAAATTCGCTGCCGCCAACGTCACACCGCAGATAAAGGAGACCCGCAGCTCTTTCCAGAGCACATGGAGCCAGTCGGAGAACGCGATTTCTCCCAGAGACAGACCGCGGATGATCGTAACCGATGCCTGACCGCCTGCGTTACCGCCGGTGTCCATCAGCATGGGAATGAATGCCGTCAGAACCACGTAGGCTGATAACGCATCTTCCGCAGAGGTGATGATCTTTCCCGTAAAGGTCGCAGAGATCATAAGGAGCAGCAGCCACGGGATACGCTGCTTCCACGTTTCAAAGACGCCGGTTTTCAGATAGGTCTTTTCCGACGGTAAAATTGCCGCCATCTTTTCCATATCTTCCGTCGCCTCATCGGTTAAGACACTGATTGCATCGTCGAAGGTGACGATACCGACCAGACGGTTCTCGCCGTCCACAACGGGCAGCGCCATGAAGCCGTACTTTTCCAGCTTGTGCGCCACATCCTCTTTGTCCTCGGTGGTGGAGCAGGAGATCACGTTTTCTTCCATGATGTCTCCGATGGTCAGATGACGCTTGGAAAGCAAGAGCTGCTGAACCGTGACGACACCGTTCAGATGACGGTCTGCGTCGATGACCTAGCAGGTATAAATGCTTTCTTTGTCATAGCCGTTTTCACGGATATGCTCAAAGGCTTCGTCGATGGTCATGTGCGCATTCAGATCAACAAATTCCGTCGTCATGATGCTGCCGGCACTGTCGGCGGGATATTTCAGAATTTCGTTGATGGAGTTGCGCATTTCGGGGGAGGCGTACTTGATGATACGTCTGACCACGTTTGCGGGCATTTCTTCAATGATATCGACGGTATCGTCGACGTAGAGCTCGTCCACCACGGCTTTTAGTTCCGTATCGGAGAAGGCCGCGATCAGAAGCATCTGCTTATCGCTGTCCATTTCGACAAAGGTGTCCGCCGCCATCGTTTTGGGCAGCAGACGGAATAAGAGGATCACATCCTCCATGGGAAGTTCTTCAAAGATCAGCGCGATATCTGACGGCTGCATTTCTTTGACGAACTGATAAAGCTGCGCATATTTTTTCCCTTTAAGCAGCGTTTGGGTTTCGGCGATAATTTCCTCGAATTCGTCCGACATTTTGATTTCTCCTCCTAATATTCTGAGATAATAGGTAGGTGGCATCATTGGTGCGGGCGTGCCGATCGGGGGGGAAGCCGGCTTATGCGGGGTATCAAAAGAACTTTTTGCACGGCAAAACCTCCTGCTCAAAAATCGAAAAGCAGGAAAAAAGGGGAGTGCCGTCTGTTATATCCGATAAACTGATGGGGCAAAAACGGTGAACGCGCGCTTTTCTGCGGCGCATAATCGGATCTGCCCCGAACTTCGACCGTCCGGGCCCGCGCCTCTACTGCCTCCTGCGTCCATGCGTTTTCACCTCATTCCGATGTTTTTGGATTTACGGCGGATTTCATGCCGCCATCCTTTATATTATAGCCCGAAAACAGGCTCTTGTCAATAGTAATCAGAGAAATCTCTTTATTTCGTATGTTACAGTCCGACCGGGTTTCTGCCCTCGGCGTGGTTTTGGTTTTTGTTTGGTTTTGTGGGGGGAGCGGCAAGGGCTTTGCGGTCGCCCTTGCAGTCTTCGCGGGGTTTTCTGACTTAGTGGGTGCTGGATTTGAGTAACTTTTACGGGGTTATCTGAACCGGGGCATAATGAGAGGGCAGACGCGGTTCAACCGGGAATCTGCCCTCGGCGTGATTTGGATTTTTTGCCGGCCTTAGTGGGTTGACCGGCAAGGGCTTTGCGGTCGCCCTTGCATGCTTCGCAGGGCATCCTGATCTTGTACTCTATCGGGGACGTCTGCCGCGACAACAAAAAGAGAGACTGTGCAAAATGCTCTGCACAGTCTCTGTCGAAAATCAGAAAAATCAATCCACACCGTAGGCGATGGTGGTCATCAGGGCCATCTGGGGGGCGGAGGTATCGAGGCGGGAATACTGGACGACGATGGGGGTATCGGATTCCACGAGGATCGCATAAGGCGTATCCATGGGAATGCCGTTGCCGGCTGCGTCGCGGATCTTATCGAGGCGGATGTGATGGGTGCGCTTTGCTCCGCAGAAGGAGGAGAACGCCGTGCAGGGTTCTCTGTCCTCAAAGAACAGCGTCAGGGCGATGTGTGCGTCCTCATCGGAGGTGTTGAGCACGCAGATCGCTTCGTGGCTGCGGTCCTCAATGCGGTCGGAGGAGGAGACGGAATGTAAATAGGTATCGGGGATCATCCATGTTTTCTGTCCGTAGGCTTTCATACTGTTGGTTCCTTTCATGTTCGGGTGGATTTCGTTTCTTCTATTCTATCACAAAAAACGTAATTTGAAAATACGAAAAACAAATTTTTCAGAAAAAATTGTTTTCCCCGCATTGACTTTTTCCCCGGTTTGCGGTAGTATATGATTACAGAAACGAAAGGTGGTTTATCATCATGGCAGAACTTGCATTTACAGAAGACAAAGCTGTATCCCAGCCCTACCGCGCGGGATATCTCAAAAGCGTACAGGAATATTTAAGCCGGGCACAGGCGGAATCTGCGGCGAAGCGCGAGGCCTTTATGCCCAAGGAGACGCTGGCCGAACACAGGGAAGAATACCGCACGAAATACCGCGCCATGCTCGGCAGGCCGCTTGCGGATTATGAGACGCTGAAAAATACCCCTGTCCGGGTCGTTGAGGATTCCTTTGTCGCAGACGACGGCAATTTTGAGATCCGCAGACTGAAACTTGATGTGCTGGATGGTTTTACCATGTATGGCGTTCTGTTCCTGCCGGACAGCGGCGTGACAAAGGATACGCCCTTTGTCATTTCCCAGCATGGCGGATGGGGTACGCCGGAGCTCTGTTCCGATTTCTTCGGCGACAGCAACTATAACCACCAGACAAGACGTGTTCTTTCCCGCGGTGCGGTCGTGTTCGCTCCGCAGCTGCTCCTCTGGAACGTGGAGAACTACGGTGATCCCTACGACCGTCAGGCCTTTGACGCAGCGCTGAAACAGGTCGGTTCCTCTATCACCGCGCTGGAGGTCTTCGGGCTTATGCGCTGCCTTGATTATTTCGTCACCCAGCCCTACTGCAATCCCGATCATATCGGCATGGTGGGACTTTCCTACGGCGGCTTCTATACACTGATGACCACCGCAGCCGATCCCCGCATCCGCTCTGCTTATGCTTCCTGTTCGTTCATTGATAAGATCAAGCATAACTGGTTTGACTGGACCTGGCAGGACAGCGCGGATACCTTCCTTGACGCCGAGATCGCGGCTCTCATCGCACCCCGTCATATTGCCTTTGATGCCGGAGACAACGACAATCTGTTCGGCTCCGAAAGTACCAAGTCCGAGTTTGCCCGTGCGAAGTCCTATTTCGCCGCACAGGGCGTCGAAGATCATATTTTCTTAAAGACCTTCCCCGGAACGCATGAGCTTTGCCCCACCGATGAAGCGATGGATTTCTTTGCTTCTCACCTATGATCCCTTTGGAATACGACCGGATGTGTATCGTTACACTTAATTGTGCAGCGATACACATTTTGTTTTGGCCGGATGGTCTTGACGTGTTCCCTTGACAAACATTTGTTTGTATGATATAATGAAGAAAATGCGAAAAAGGGGGTTATGATGTGCTGTATCTTGATTCTTTCGCCTTGCCCGACGAGGACGCCGAATCCGGGTTCATCCTGTCCTATCCGAAGCAGTTTGAAATGGCCTGCTACGATCAGAACAACGCCTATCCGTTCAAGATATTCCCGCAGAAAGAAATGCTGCGCCTGACCTTTGATCCCATCACCATTTTTTATGGCGGCAACGGCTCCGGCAAATCAACGCTTCTGAATGTCATTGCGGAAAAACTGGAGCTGACCCGCAAAGCTCCGTTCAATGTCACACCCCTTTATAGGGACTACCTACGTCTCTGCCGGGCGGAGCTCCACTTCGGTCACCGTGTACCGAATGAATCCAAGATCATCACAAGCGACGCCGTTTTTGATTTTCTTCTGGACCTCCGTGCGCTGAATCAGGGAATCGACCGCCGCAGAGAGGAACTCTTTGATAGTTACGATAAGGCAAACGATCCAAATTCCCGGTTTCTGCTTTCTGGTCTTTCGGAATTTGAGGAATTCAGAGAGTTCCACCATACCCGCCGCGTCACAAAATCCCAGTATACCGCTCGCCGTCTGCCCAAAAATCTCGTGGGAAAATCCAACGGCGAGAGCGCATTTGCCTACTTTACGGAGCAGATCACGGACCACGCCCTATATCTGCTGGACGAGCCGGAGAACAGCCTCTCGGCAAAGCTGCAGGCGGAGCTGGCACAGTTCCTTCTGGACTCTGCGCGGTTTTATGACTGCCAGTTTGTCATCGCTACCCATTCACCGTTTTTGCTCGGCATCCGGGAAGCAAAGGTCTATGACCTCGATACCGTACCCGTCAGAGAACGCCCCTGGACCGAGCTTGATGCGGTGCGGACCTATTATGATTTCTTCTCATCCCATGCAAAAGAATTTGGAAAGTAAAACGATACACATCCGGATTTCCCGGAAAGAACAACCGGAGATCACAGAAGTGTAAAACGATACACAAAGGAGGGGACAGCCATGGATAAATACAGTGTGCTGAAACACTATTTCGGTCACGACAGCTTCCGAGGCGGGCAGGAGACGGTCATCGACCATCTGCTTGCCGGGCAGGATGTCCTCTGCGTCATGCCCACGGGAGCCGGAAAATCCATGTGCTATCAGGTCCCGGCCTTATTGATGGACGGTGTGGCGATCATCGTCTCCCCCCTGATCTCCCTGATGAAGGATCAGGTGGTAGCACTCAAAGAAGCCGGCGTTCCGGCGGCATTCATCAACAGCAGTCTGGGAGCGGACGAATACAAAGCGGTGCTCCGGGGCATGGCGGCGGGAGAATACAAGCTGATCTATGCCGCTCCCGAACGGCTGAGTGCGCCTGCGTTTCTCTCTGTATGTGCATCGTTACACATTTCCATGGTCGCCGTGGATGAGGCGCACTGCGTCTCCCAGTGGGGTCAGGATTTCAGACCAAGCTATCTGAAAATTCCGGAGTTCATTGATGCGCTGCCCAGTCGTCCTGTGGTGGGTGCCTTCACCGCGACAGCGACGGACGCCGTCAAAGAAGATATCGCGGGACTACTTGATCTGCATGCTCCGTTTGCCATTACCACGGGTTTTGACCGGCCCAATCTCTATTTTGGCGTCATCCATCCGGAGAACAAAACGGAGATGCTGCTTTCGCTGATCGCAGGGCGCAAAGAACGTTCCGGCATTGTCTATTGTGCGGCGCGGAAGACGGTGGAAGAGGTCTGCTCCCGTCTGTGCGAGGCGGGATATGCGGCGACGCGGTATCATGCGGGTCTGAGTGAGGAAGAACGGCGGCTGAATCAGGAAGCCTTTGTCTACGACGAAAAGCGCATCATGGTCGCCACCAATGCCTTCGGCATGGGAATTGACAAGTCGGACGTGAACTATGTTATCCACTACAACATGCCGAAGAACATTGAAAGCTACTATCAGGAAGCAGGCCGCGCCGGGCGGGACGGTTCTCCTGCCTATTGTATTCTGCTCTACAGTCCCCAGGACCTGCGGACGGCAAAATGGCTGATCGAAAACGGGGAGCCGAATCCTGAGCTTGACGAAGAAGCCCAGGCGCGGATACGGGAGCTGGACTACGAGCGTCTGCGTGATATGGCGCACTACTGCACTTCGACCACCTGTCTGCGTTCCTATATTCTCCGCTATTTCGGGGAGACTGCCGACGAGGACTGCGGCAACTGCTCTGTCTGCGGTGCCCAGGGCACATGGGAGGAACGGGATATCACCGTGGAATCCCAGAAAATCCTCTCCTGTATCGTCCGCATGGGTCAGCGCTTCGGCGGACAACTGGTGGCACAGGTGCTCCGCGGAGCAGATAATGACCGCATCAGACAGTTCGGCTTTGATGAACTTTCCACCTACGGCATCATGCGGGATTCCAAGGAAACCGACATCCGTCGTTTTATGTCCGCCCTTGAGGATCACGGCTACCTGCGCACCGAGGATATCCACAGCAAAACCGGGACTTACGGTGTCCTCAAACTGACGGAAAAAAGCGGCGCTTTGCTCAAAGGACGGGAGAAGCTGACGGTGCGGATGCTGAAAGAGCCGGAAAAGAAGAAAACGCAGATCGAATCCACCCGCGGGAAAGGAAAACGGAGCGGGGTCACGGCTCCGCCGGAATCGCCCCTGCTTTCCGCACTGCGTGTCCTGCGTGCCTCCCTTGCGGCAAAAGCCCATGTACCTGCCTACGTGATTTTCCCGGATTCTGCAATCTATGATATGTGCGACAAAAAGCCCGGAACTCTTTCGGAATTTCTGGAAGTCAACGGGGTCGGAGAAGTCAAGGCGGAGCGGTACGGAGAGGCGTTTTTGCGAGTGATAAAACAATACAGATAAAAGGATTGCGGGTTCGGCCTGCAATCTTTTTTGGCTTTTTAACAAAATTGATGTTTCACGATGTGCAAGGGAGGAAGACAAGGCATGCGCAATATGCTGTGTCCTTTTCCATGGAGGGGACAAACACCATAATTTTG
>JAKSPR010000161.1 GCA_024404655.1 Clostridia bacterium
TAAAGAGAAAAGCAAAAGGTTTTCCCAAAATATCATTTTCATGGATCATTATCATGGAAAACATTTCGTTTCAATATCCACAAAGCGGTTTTCATCGAAGACGCAGTTTTACCTTTTTTCGCCGATTTTCGCTGAAATTTCCATTTTCTCTTGTATTGACGAAATATCTATGGTATAATACTATGGGGTAAAAAGGAATTTGTTCCCCAATATCTGAAAATCCTATCGTAACGCTGTGAAACGGGAGAATAATTTTTATGGACTTCTCGCATATCCTTTCACTTCTCGGCGGTGTGGCATTCTTCCTTTACGGAATGTCTGCCATGGGTTCCGGCTTGAAACGTGTTGCCGGAAACAAGCTGGAAGCTTATCTTTACAAGCTCTCCTCCACGCCGATCAAGGGCTTTCTGCTCGGTACCCTTGTCTCTGCGGTCATTCAGTCCTCTTCTGCCACCTCTGTTATGGTCGTGTCCTTTGTCAATGCGGATATGATGAAACTGGCGCAGGCGATCAGCATCGTCCTCGGTGCCAACCTCGGTACGACAATGACCGGCTGGCTTCTGACCCTCGGCTCCGGCAGCGGCATTGTGAGCCAGCTGCTTTCCACCTCTGTTCTCGTCTCCGTCATTGCCCTTACCGGTACCCTGATGGAAATGATCTCCAAAAAATCAACGGTCAAAACCATCGGTCAGATCCTTCTGGGTCTTGCAACACTTCTGCTTTCCATGTCGCTGATCTCGGAAGCAGTCGATCCGCTGAAAGGCAATGAGGCCTTTGCAAACATCCTGATCCTGTTCTCCAATCCCGCTCTCGGTACCCTTGCCGGTATTTTTGTTGCCATGGTCGTGCAGAGCTGCTCGGCTGCGGTCGGTATTCTGCAGGCACTGTGCGTTACCGGTGCGATTCCCTACAGCGTTTGTGTGCCCCTGATCCTCGGTATGAACATCGGTGCCGCTGCGCCCGTCCTGTTCTCCATGATCGGCGTTTCCAAAAGCGCAAAGCGCGCTTCCTTAACCTATCTCTATGTCAATATCTGTTCCCTTTTCCTCATATATATCGTCTATCTGCCGATGTATTTCTCCGGTTCTGTTGCACTGCTTTCCGAAACTTCCACGAAACTCGGTATTGCGCTTCTGAACACCGGTATGCGTGTGTTCACCTCCATTGTCATGCTCCCGATGCACGGACTTCTTGAAAAGCTGATTTATCTGACGATCCCCGAAACCGCCTCCGAAAAGGAAGACGAGGACGAGATCGACCGTCTGACCGAGACCCTTCTCAACTATCCTCCGGCAGCACTGGAACAGGCACAGAAAGCCGTCAACAAGATGTCCGATATCACCGGAAAGAACTTCGACCGTGCGCTCGGACTGCTTGACAAATTTGACCGTGCCGAATTTGCGGTCGCCCAGGATAAAGAGCGTCTGGTCGACAAATACGAAGATAAACTGGGCAACTTCGTCGTCAAGCTGGGCAAGAACGAACTTACTGTCGCACAGCAGGCAACAGTTTCCGAGCTTCTCGCCGCCATCGGTGACTTTGAACGAATCGCCGACCATGCCTCCAATCTTTCTGAAACCGCAGAAGAAATCTTTGAAAAGAAGATCGTCTTCTCCCAGGAAGCACAGAAAGAAATCAGACTGCTGATCGACGCTTCCCGCCAGATCATGGATATTTCCAAGGAAGCATTCTTAAAGCATGATTCCGCCCTCGCCATGCAGGTGGAACCGCTTGACGAGATCGTCGAAGAAATGACCAAGCTGCTCCGTGCGCGTCATATCGAGCGTCTGCAGAAAAACAACTGCACCATCCTCATGGGCTTTGTCTTCAATGATCTTCTGACCAACTTTGAGCGTATTTCCGACCACTGTGCAAATATTGCGTTCTCCGTCCTTCACAGTTATGATATCAACGCCGAAGGACACCACTATTCCGAAATTGCCGCAGACAGCGCGGAATACAAAGAAGCCTTTGAAATCTACCGCAAACGTTATCTTGCGCCCATATCAAACGGTTGATATAGTCCTCCCCAAAAAGCCAACGTCAGCTGCATTCGCAGCTGACGTTTTTTGTTATTTCGTTTCTTTTGGAACAAAGAAGAACAGTTCTCCATTCTCCTTTTGTCCGGCCTCCATAAAGGTCAATGTTCCCGCATATCCGTCGATCCCGCGGAATCCGGTAAAGAGGACGCGGTCATGGAATACCGCGCATTTTGGGACAGAGGAACATGGGATCATCGGTTCCGCCGGGGTCTTCCAATCCGAGAATGGCTGATCGGAAACGCGGTACTCCCCACGGCCGTGATGGCTGAAAATGAGATAATATCTGCCGTGGAAGAAAAAGTAGTCCGAACATTCCGGTTCGTTTTCATCCGGGGATGTGTAGATATTGCCCATTTCCCGGAAAATCTCGCCGTCGTGGGAAATCAGGTGCACAAGGCAGCCCCGTCCGACCGTGCGGTCCGTGGTCGTAACAAACATGTGGATACTCCCGTCCTCTGCTTTGACGACTTTGGGATCTCTGGCCGATGCACCGGTATAGCGGTCACTTAAAATAAAATGGAAATCCGGGTCTTTCCGGAAATGATAACCGTCTTCGGACACGGAACGGCGGATCGGCGCCGGGCTTCCGTCTGAGGTACGGACAGTGTAATACAGATAATGGGTGTTTCCCTCTCTGATCCAGGAACCGGTACAGATAGATCCCTCCGCCGGGTCGTCAATCGGAACCGCCATGGGATGAATGTCCCAATGGAGCAGATCTTCCGTAGAAATGTGTTCCCACTGATGTGCGCCCTTTCCCCATTTGCTTCTGTGGTGATGGCGGTCCTTTAAGTAAAGGACATGATAGCGGTTCCCGCTGGTATAGGGCATACAGTCTCCGGCAAAAACGCCTCCACCGGGGCGCCAGCCCTCCGCCTGTGTGATCGTACCGCAGAAAGCAGGAAGCTCTATCGGGGTATCAGGCTCCGACAGAATCAAAGTGACGTTTTCCTGTTTTTCGTCTGCTATATCGGCAAGAGCATCGCCAAACGGCCATTCCTCATCACAGAGAACACCGTCGATATAGAGTTCTATGCGGTATGGATAACAGACGATCTCTGCCCTTTGGCCTGCGTGAGCTTCCGCACGGAGGCACAAGGGCTGTTCATGGGAGGAAAACAGCATGGAGACAGTCAGGATATCTCCGGACAGTCTGCTGTCAAAAACAATGGTTCCGGCCCGTTTCCAGACAAACTGGAACTCCCCTTCAGCAATCGTAAATGTTCGTTTCCATGGATTCATTGGTTCAGTTTCTCTCTTTCTGCTCCTATTGCGCGAGCGGCATAGATGGCTGCACCGCGAGCCGCTTCTTCTTTTTCGTCCGGAACCCGGACAGGCATGCCGAATACGGTTTTGAGAACCCGGCACAGGGTGGGATTTCTGCGCACGGCATTGCCGGAGGCAGTCAACACAGTAGAACTGTCCGGAATACCGATGATATTTCCCATCTCATAAAGTTCCTCTGCCATGCCGAACAGGACACCGACGGTCAGCAGATCCGGCGTGAAATTGTCCTCTCCGAGATTTTCGATACAGCCGCGCAGCGCAGTATCGCTTCTGGTCCCGCAGAAGGTGGTGCGGACTTTCGGAAGCAGAGGGGGACACGCTATGATCTTTGCATAGCCTTCTTCTGCAAGACGGTTCAGAACGTCATAACGAGGCTCATTTCCCATTCCGCAGCTTGCAGAATAACTCCGGAAGAATCGTTCCAGAATGGCATACGCACGGCCGCCGCAGAGAGCCGAACCCCCGGCAAGCACCTTTCCGTCAAAGTAGGGACGAATCTCGATTCTCCCGTCAGCCGGAATTACCGCAGCCTGCTCTCTTCCGCAGATCATCGAGATCTGGCTGCCTGTGCCGAAATTGGCAAGGATGCCGGAATCAGTTTCATCCAGAGAACCGAGTACCCCCGCCTGATTATCTCCGATAGCTGCACTGACCGGAATACCGTGATAGTTCCCGCACAGCACATAACCATCCGAAACATCCGGTAAAAGCGCAGGATCACAGCCAAGAGACGCAAAAGCCTTCCGGTCAAAACTGACAGCCTCCATGTGGTACAGACACAGACTCGCGGCGTTTGTCGGCTGGAGGACCGGAGCATTTCCGGTCAGATGAGAAGCGTATGTGTCCATGACGGTGCACAGCCGTGCTGCCTGCTCCGGTACTTCCCGGCACCGGAGCAGAGCAGTATGTGTTGCAAGACCGTAACCGGGTGCTGTCTGATATCCTGTCAACTCCCGGATCGTCTGAACGGCAGATGGGTGACCGTCAAAGGACTGTCCGGCTCTCGCATCCTGCCATGTGTAAAGATCGGATACAGGTTTAATATGTGCATCAAGATACACGATTCCGTGCATCTGGCCTGTAATGCCGATGGAGCAGATTTCGGGATAGGTCTCAAGGATCCCATTAAGCAGCTGATCGGCTGTTTCAAAAAGTTTTGCGGTGTTCTGGCGCTTATCCCACGGATGCTCTGCGGAAATGGCAGCGTTATGGAGCCGCGTTTCTGCCGCCAGTGTTTTTTGTGTTTTCGTATCAAGCACCGCAGCGCTGATAGTTGTGGTCCCTATGTCGATGCCGAGGGTCAGAATCGTTTTTTCCTGCATACAGTCACGCTCCTTTGCTGTTATGAAAAGGAATGAGGCTGTCTTGGGATCATACCAATATCAGCCTCATGGGATTTATTTGTTTCCGGTCATCTTCTCCTGCTTGACCTTGTGGTCAATGACGTGGCGGGAAGCAAGTTCCTTGTGGATATCTTCAAGAGTGATTCCGGTCTGTGTCATGAGAACCATCACGTGGTAAGCAAGATCGGCGATCTCATAAATAGTTTCTGCTTTGTCCTCTGCCTTGGCAGCGATGATAACCTCGGTGCTTTCTTCGCCGACCTTTTTGAGGATCTTATCAAGGCCCTTGTCAAAAAGATAGGTGGTATAGGAGCCTTCGGGGCGATCTTTCTTTCTGCCTTCCAGAAGGTCCATGAGGCCCTGATAGGAAAACTCGTGACGTTCCTCGCTCTGATATACGGGATTCTCAAAGCAGGAGGTGGTGCCGAGATGGCATGCAGGGCCATCCGGCTCGACCATGACGACAAGAGCATCCTTGTCGCAGTCAGCAGTGATGGAAACAATGTGCTGGTAGTTCCCGCTGGTCTCCCCTTTCAGCCAGAGCTCCTGTCTGGAACGGCTCCAGAAGCAGGTCAGCTCTCGCTCCATGGAAATCTTCAGACTTTCACGGTTCATATAAGCAAGGGTCAGGACGCGCTTGGTGACTGCATCCACAACGATTGCGGGAATCAGACCCTTTTCGTCAAATTTCAGTTCGTCGATGTTCAGCATGGATACTGTACTCCTTTTGTTATCTTTTAACTTGTCTTATCAGCGTCTTGCGGGAATTCCGGCAAGCGCCATCTCGTTTTTCAGGTCGGGAATCTTCACTTCGCCGAAGTGGAAGATGGAAGCTGCAAGTCCTGCGTCAACCTTGGGCAGCGCTTTGAACAGCGTGATAAAGTCCTCTATTTTTCCTGCTCCGCCGGAGGCAATGACAGGAACGGACACCACATCACAGACTGCCTGCAGC
This sequence comes from Clostridia bacterium, assembly GCA_024404655.1. Lineage (GTDB taxonomy): Bacteria > Bacillota > Clostridia > Oscillospirales > CAG-272 > RGIG3925. The sequence goes on from JAKSPR010000161.1 coordinate 5,625, forward strand.
ATTTCAAGGTCAAATCCACCCTTGACGCCATCGGTGTCGATGGAATTGACGACGATTTCACCTGCGCCGTCATCTACACAGCGCTTGATCCAGGAAATTGCCTCCATGCCGGTGTTTTCCCGTCCGCCCTTGGCAAAGACACGGAATACGCCGTCCACACGCTTGACATCCACGGAAAGGACAACACACTGATCGCCGTACCGTTTGGCAGCCTCTGCGATGAGCGCCGGATTGCGAATAGCACCGGAGTTGACCGAGACCTTATCGGCACCGCATTTGAGCACGCGGTCAAAGTCGTCAATGGTATTGATGCCGCCGCCCACAGTCAGCGGAATGAAGACGCGGCGCGCAGTCTCCGTCAGAATGTCGGTGAACAGTCTGCGTCCCTCTGCGGAAGCTGTGATATCATAGAACACCAGCTCATCTGCGCCGTTTTCGCTGTAGTACTCGGCAAGTGCTACGGGAGAGGAAACATCCCGCAGACCTTCAAAATTGACACCCTTGACGACACGGCCGTCACGGACATCGAGACAGGGGATAATACGTTTTGTAATCATTTTGCTGCTCCGATCGCTTCTCTTAAATCAATGGCTCCGGTGTAATAGGCTTTGCCGATGATTGCTCCGTAGATATTTTCTTTTGCCAGACGTTTTACATCATCCATGGAGGATACGCCACCGGAAGCAATGATATTCATGTCAAATCTGGCTTTCATCTCTTTGTAAAGCTCATGATTGGTACCCTGCATTGCGCCGTCTTTGGAAATATCGGTGCAGATCAGGGTCTTCATGCCGATATTCTGCATCTTTTCGCAGAATTCAAAAGCTGTGAACTGGGATTTCTCTGCCCAACCGCGAATGGCCACGAAGCCGTCCTTGATGTCAATGCCGATGGCAATGTGTTCGCCAAACGCTTTGACAGCCTCTTCCGCAAATTCCGGATTGGTAACTGCTGCGGTGCCGAGAATGACACGGTCAATGCCGGCAGAGAGGTACTTTTCCACAACATCCATGGAGCGGATGCCGCCGCCGATTTCACAGAACAGACCGGAAGCACGTTTGATGGCACAGACGGTCTCAAAGTTCGGTGTACCGCCCAGTTTCGCGCCTTCCAGAT
>JAKSPR010000162.1 GCA_024404655.1 Clostridia bacterium
TTGATATCGACGGGATGGGCGGGATCGCGGTACAGAAGGTATACTTCGCGGAAGATACCGGACATACGCCACATATCCTGGTCTTCCAGATAAGAGCCGTCGCTCCACTTGAAGACGAGAACCTTGATATCGTTCTCTCCTGCATGGAGATAACGCTTGATATCAAATTCGCTGGTCATGTGAGCGACCTGGCTGTAGCCGGCAAAAGTATTGTTGATATAGAGATAGAAGCAGGAATCAACACCCTCGAAGTTCAGGTATACATCCTTTGCGGCAAGGACAGCGTCCTCAACAGTGAAGGTACGCTGATAGAGTGCGCAGGGATTCTCATCCGGCACAAAGGGCGGATCCTGGGGATAGGGGTAGTTGACGTTGGTATAGTTGGGAACGTCGTAGCCGGCGTCCAGCTTGACCTGCCAGTTCATGGGAACGGTCATGGTGTCGTCAAATGCGACGGGGGCATTTGTGAAGTCATCGACCTCGGTCTCGTTATGATAGAATCTGAAATTCCATTCGCCGCAGAGGGACTTCAAGAACGCGGACGTGCCGCGGTTCATGCGCTTTGCTTTTCCCTCGGTTTCGTAGGGGACAAAGTAGGCGCGGGGTGCTTCGGTGCCGATATGCAGCGTCAGGGGGTCTTCATGATAATGCGGTAATCTCGACATGATCGGTTTTCCTTTCCTTTGGTGAGAAATTATGTTGTCAAAACAGGCGACCTTTTTCCGAAGGCCGCCTGCAGATTGTCATTTGACGGGATACGTCAGATCAGAGGATCGCCTTGCGGTAATCGCAGTTGTGCATGGGAGCACCGAAATCGTTGGGTGCGCACCACTTGATACCGTTGTAAAGGATCTTCTGGACATATTCGTTATAGTAGGAGCGGCATGCTTCATGACCGGGCTGGAAGTAGAAAACCTTGCCGCGGCCGCGGTAGTAGGTGCAGCCGGAACGGAAGACATAACCATGCTCGAACCAGCTGATGAACAGAAGCTCATCGGGCTGGGGAATCATGAAGGGTTCGCCGTACATTTCCTCGGTGCCGAGGTCGATGTATTCGGGAATGCCTGCGGTGATGGGATGTGCGGGGAGGACGTTCCAAATCAGCTCGTGCTGGTCGTCGCTCCACAGCAGCTTGCCGCTGGTACCGACAATGGCACGGAAAGGCTTGGACATGTGTGCGGAGTGCATCGGGAGGAAGCCCATGCCGCCGTCATAGACGCGGTTCTTAATCTTCTCAACCAGTGCATCGTTTACTTCGTGATGTGCCATGTGGCCCCACCACATAAGGACGTCGGTATTATTCAGAACGTCATCCGGAAGACCCTGATCGGGATCGTCGAGGGCTGCCAGACGGACTTCGAGATCATCGTGCTTGTCAAGGAACTCCTTGATTGCTGCGTGAATGCCGTTCGGGTAGATAGCGCGGATCGCTTCTTCGGACTTTTCGTGTCTGTACTCGTGCCAGATCGTTACGCGGATTTTATTTGCCATTGTTTTGTACTCTTCCTTTCGTTTTCATGGAAAACGGTCTTTTTCACGGAGCCGCTTTCTGTGGAAACCATTATTTTATGGTTACTTTTATTATGTCATATTTTTGCTCTAAAGTCAAGACCCCCCATGCATTTTCTCATTTTTCTTCACAAGTGTCTTGACTTCTTACACAATCTGTGCTATCCTTAATTGTACTTATCAAACAAATGAAGGAGGATACACCATGATCTTTGAATCAAAGACAATTTCACTGAAAAACGGAGGATCTGCGCTCCTCCGCGCCCCGGAAGAACGCGACGGAAAAGCGGTCCTTGACTACCTCGTCACCGCCTGCGGCGAGACGGAATTTCTTGTCCGCTATCCCGAGGAATGGACGGGAACCGCCGAAGATGAGGGAAAGTTTCTTGCCTCCACACGGGAAAATCCCAATGCTCTGATGATTCTCTGTGAGGTCGACGGGGTGATCGCGGGCAACTGCGATATCGCGTTTCATACCGGTATGAAAACCAAGCACCGCGCTGTCATCGGCATTGCGCTGATGGAAAAATACTGGGGTCTGGGCATCGGAACCGCGCTTCTGACAGAGCTGATCAAAGCGGCAGAAAACCGCGGCGTCCGTCAGGTCGAGCTTGATTTTGTCGAGGGCAACAGCCGCGCAAGAGCGCTCTATGAAAAGATGGGCTTCCGCATTGTCTCAGTGATCCCCGATGCGTTCCGCTTAAAAGACGGCTCGTTCCGGGCGGAATATCACATGATAAAATACATGTAAAAAAGCAAGGACTTCCGGTTTTCCCGGAAGTCCTGTTTTGTTTATCTTACTTTTCGATGAGGGTGAGGAACTTTGCATACGCATCATCCCACATAGCCTTGTCGCCCTTCGGCTCGTAGTAGTCGATCGGGAAGGAGTTCTTGATGACCTCTCTTGCTTCGGTCAGATCCTTGATCTCGCCGCAGGACATTGCCTGAACAGCGATGTTGCCGATGGCGGTAGCTTCGACGGGACCTGCATAGACAGGACGCTCGCATGCGTCAGCGCAGAGCTGGCAGAGCGGGCCTTCCTTGGTGCCGCCGCCGACGATGTTGATGAACGGAATACGCTTGCCCTTCATATCGTCGATGGCATTGACGGACCACTTGTAGCGGAGTGCCAGAGAATCGAAGATCGCGCGGACGATTTCGCCCTCGTTCTCCGGAACGTGCTGACCGGTCTTCTGGCAGTATTCACGGATAGCCTTGGGCAGGTTGCCGGGAACACCGAAGGCAGGATCATCGGGATTGATGATGCACTGGCAGGGCTTGGAAGCCATAGCTGCGTTGGAGAGCTCGTCAAAGGAGAATGCCTTGCCCTCGCGCTTCCACTGACGGCGGGATTCCTGCTCGATCCACAGACCCATGATGTTCTTGAGGAAGCGGATGGAGCCGCCGATGCCGCCTTCATTGGTGAAGTTGTAGTCAAAGGACTTGGGTGTGATGATGGGAGACATGGTCTCGGTGCCCATTAAGGACCAGGTGCCGGAAGAAATGAAGATGAAGTCTTCACCCTTGACAGCGGGAACCGCAACAACTGCGGATGCGGTATCGTGTGCTGCGACGTTGACGACGTTTGCATTGATATCGCCCAGCTCGTCCTTGAGGGACTGGAGCAGCGGACCGACAACGGTACCGGGCTCAACGAGGTCACAGAACAGTCTTCTCGGGATCTTGAACGCATCAATGACTTCCCAGGACCACTTTCTGGTCTTTGCGTCCAAGAGAGCCCCGGTGGAAGCGATGGTGTATTCGGACTGCATCTTGCCCGTTAAGAAATAGTTGAGCAGGTCGGGGATCTGCAGCATCTTGTCTGCTGCCGCAACCAGTTCGGGGTTGTCGCGGAGCTCGGCTGCCAGCTGCCAGATGGTATTGAAGTCGCAGAACTGAATACCGGTGATATCGTAAAGGCGCTGCTTCGGCATGAACTGCTCTGCATAATCCTGAATACCGACGGTACGGGTATCACGGTAGTGAACAGGGTTGGTCAGCAGCTTGCCGTGCTTGTCCAGCAGACCGTAGTCAACGCCCCATGTGTCGATACCGATGGTGGCAATGTCCTTATCCTCGGACAGCGCGCACTTGTTGATCGCCTGCTTGATTTCGTGGAAAATCCGCATGATATCCCAGTTGAAGGAGCCCGCGATGGTGACAGGCTCGGAGGGGAAACGGTGATTTTCCTCCAGAGTGAACTTATTGCCGTCAAATTTGCCGATGATACCGCGGCCGGAAGAAGCGCCGAGGTCAATGGCAAGCATCTTTAATTCTGCCATAATGATTTTTTCCTTTCCAAGTTATCAGAGATAGCGTTTGATTGCATCGGCGGCAGCGCAGAAGGCTTCCTCGCCGGTTGCGAACTGGTTCTTGATGAGACCGTCATGCTTTGCGGCTTCCAGAGCTTCCAGACCGCCGAATACCTTCAGATGGGGTTCCAGCGTGCAGAAGAAGGTCTTGTCGTACTCACGGAGGTGACGGAAGGTCGCCTCGAAGTTGCCGGCGCCTTCGCCTGCGGGATAGATCTGCATGGAGCCGTCAGCGGCACGGCCGGCGTCCTTGATGTGCATGTAGAAGATATCGTCCTTCAGCACTTCATAGGCATAGGGGAACGCCTCGATGCCGGAAACAATGAAGTTTGCATGGTCGAAGACGCACTTGATGCGTCCGCCGAAGGTCTTCTGGATATCAACGCAGCCTTCCACGGTCTCGCCGTAGATGCCGCGCTCGTTCTCGTGGCAGAGGATCATGCCCTCCGCGTCTGCGATCTCCAGCATTCTGCCCAGACGTTCCATGACGGCGTCTCTTGCGGGAGCCAGATCATGGGTATCATCGACGTAGAAAGAGAACATGCGGATGCGGTTGCAGTCGAGAATCTTTGCGATCTCAATGACGTGGCGGAGCTTGTCGAGATGTGCCTCGAAATCGTCCGTCAGCTTGATCTTGCCGATGGGAGAACCGATGGAGGAAACGCCGATGCCTGCGGCATCCAGTTTCGCCTTGACTTCTCTCGCCTTGTCCAGCGTGATATCTGCGACATTGACATTGTCAACACCGCGGATCTCCATATAGCCGATGCCGTTCTTTTTAAGACCGATGATCTGCTCGTCGATCATGGGGGAATACTCATCGGCAAAGGCACTCAGAATAAAGTTTGCCATAGTGTTATCCTTTCTTTGCGGAATTGAGACTGGTTTTGCGGAACAAAACGCTTCTATCTCAATCGAGATCGTATCTTGCCTTCATGTTGTCGTGGCTGATCTTCATGCTTTCCAGAGAATCCATAAAGACCTGATCCTGCTCGACAAAGACGTCGCGGATGTTCTTCTCTGCGCACGCAGCCATGATCTCGTCATAGTTCATGTTGCCGGTGAGAAGCTCGGTCATGACGACCTTATCCTCCTTGACAGCCATATCCTTGAAGTGGGTGACAAACATTCTGTCGCCGTACTTGCGGATGAAAGCAGCGGGGTCGGCACCTGCGGCAACAGCCCAGTATGCGTCAAAGGTCAGCTTGCAGCCTTCGGGATCGGTGTTTTCAAGGACGAGTTCAATGCCGTTCTTGTATTCGCCGGAGGGCGTCTTCCACTTCTCAAACTCAAAGCGGTGATTGTGGTAAAGGAATACCTTGCCGGCCTTCTTGATCTTCTCAATGGCAGGTGCAAAGTCCTCGGTAAACTTCATGAAGCCGTCATAGGTGTGCTCGCCGAAGAAGAAACCGCCGATACCGATACCATTGCAGCCGAACATCTCGTGCTCCTCAATGACCTGCTCGGTCTCATTGAGAATACGCTTGGGGTCGGTGTGGGTCAGGATGACTTTCAGATTGTTCTTTTCTGCTTCTTCCTTGATGATGGCAGGGGTGATTTCCTTGGTATTGTAGCCGGACATCTGAACGGTCTTGTAGCCGATCTCTGCGATACGCTTCATGGCCATTCTGTAGTTGTCTACAGTCTGTGTGTAATCACGGATCGTGTAAAGCTGTGCACCAAGACAAATTTTCATAGTGTTATGCTCCTTTTATGTTTCATCGGCAGGCATGATGCCGATTTTTATGACCCACGGGGATGGAAAACCCGGCGGCTGGGTCTTATTGTTACCATTATAGCAGATTATTCCGCATTTGAAAAGACATTTCCGCGAAAAAAATCCGATTATTTTATATCGACCACCGTAACGCCGTAGTCGCCCTCACCATAGCTGCCCGCACGGAAGCTTGCAACACGGGAATCCTTTTTAAGATGCTCCCAGAGCGCTTTGCGCAGCGCTCCTGTACCCTTGCCGTGGATGAGCGTAACGGATTTGATGCCGGTCATGGCCGCATCGTCAAGGTATTTATCCACCTTGAACCATGCGTCATCGGTATATTCCCCGCGCAGATCAAGTTCCGGACGGAAATCCCGCTGCACCGCCGCACGGACGGAGCGCTGGGTCGCCATCTTCGGCTTCTTGGAGTTATTCGACTGCACGGTGACGGTCTTGCCGTCCACCAGCATGACCTCGGAGACCTTGACCTTCGTCTTGATGACCCCGGCCTGCACGGTGATGTTGCCGTCCTTATCCGGCAGCGACATGACCTTGCCCTGCATATCGAGGTTCACAAGGACCACGTCGTCCCCGATTTCAAGGGCTCTGGGCAGCTTGTAGCCCTCGGTATCACGCTTGATGACCGGGTCAATGAAGGTATCGGATTCTTTCAGATTCACGCGGATTTTGCGGCGGGATTCGTCCAGTTCTCTCTGGAGTGCCGCGCTGTCGCGCTTCTTGCGGAGTTCTTCCAGCTCGTTGAAGATATATTCGGAGGACGCCTTGGCGGAGGCGATGATGGAAGCCGCCTGCGCTCTTGCTTTTTCCAGTTCCTTTTCGGCAGCGGCTCTGTCGCGGGCAATGACTGCATCCGCTTCCCTGCGCTGCTTTTCGTATTCGGCACGGAGACGCGCGGTTTCGTCGGCGTTCTTCTCCATCTCCATCCGGTTGACTTCCAGCTGCTCAATGACCGTTTCAAAGCGCTTGTTGTCCTGAGAGACCAGTTCATTGGCTCTTGCAACGATTTCATCGGAAAGACCGAGCTTTGTGGGAATGGCGAAGGCGTTAGATTTACCAGGCGTACCGATGATGAGGCGATAGGTGGGTTTCAGCGTGTTGACGTCAAACTCACAGGAAGCGTTGATAACGCCTTTCGTGCGCATGGCATACAGC
>JAKSPR010000163.1 GCA_024404655.1 Clostridia bacterium
CATGGTACGCCATCCGTTTCCGATAAATCCTATTTTCACAAATTTACTTTTCTCCTTCTATCATTTGATGCAGCTCACGGCGGAATGCAAGGATCGAATAATCCACTTTTGCTGAATAGAATCCGCCGTCGCCGAAGTATTTATGGATCAGTGCAAGACAGGTATCCCGTCCGAGTACCGTTTCCGCATAGCGCAGGACACGCTCATCACAGAGACCTTCATAAAAGACCTTCTGCCGCATGGAGAGGATCGGCCCCTCCTCACCGGGATAGACACAGTAAGAGGTTCCGGCATTCCCTGCATAGCCGCAGGCGTCGGTCTTCGGGTCAAAGAGGCCGATACTGGGCCGATCGTACCAGAAATTATAGCCCCAGTGCAGAAATCCCTTGATATCCGCCTGATAGAGCTGATAACCGATGGCACGGTTTCTGGGCGGAGCCGCATAGAGGACGCGGGTGCTGAGCCCCGCTGTGCTCTGACCTCCCGTATAATAGGCCCAGAGGTCATCACAGCCTTTGAATTTATGGACATTCGTTGTCACGGCGACGGGGGTTTTCAGGATTCCCTTTTCATAATAAGCGGGATCGGAGAGGGCGTCGAAGATTCTGACATCCTCGCCCAGAGCATCGCGGACGATCTTCATGGCGGCGGAATAGGCCTCGATCTGGTGCTCTCCCGGCTCATCGGAGATGTGGAAATAAACTGTTTTGGGGTTCTCTTTCAGAAAATCGCCAAGTGCCTCAAAATACTGTCTTAAGAATGAAACATAATCGGGAGATGCGGCGGGGGTATCCCAGCCGAAAATGCGCTTGTTTTGTCCGTTCACCTTTGCATAGACAGCGGGAGCCGCCTCTGCGCCCCACTGGGTAAAGAGATGGGAATGCTCGTAGGCCCGGATGCCGGCGCGCTCTGCAGTCTCCATAAAGCGCTTCATCTGTGAGAAATCGAAACGGTAGGTATCCCCCTGCTTTTCTACACCCACAAGCTGCATCCGACTGCGGTAATGTCCGATGGGGGTATCGAGGGGCGGGGTGAAAGCCGGGAGCAGGATCATATTCATGCCGTGGTCGGCTGCTGCCTTTGCATAGGCTTCAAAGAGCTTCCAGAAACGCTCCGAGAACGGTCTGACGCGGTAGGCATCACACAGGCAGTCACAGTGGAACCAGTTGGTATAAAGGAGTTTCTGCTCCGGCATCTCTGCGGCAGCGATGTGAATGGGAATGTGACATTCCGTGATTTTTTTGTTGTCTGCCACGTTATAAAGGCTGACTATGACTGTATAGTCCCCGGCGGTGAGCATGGTTTCCTTTTCGTTTACGGTAAACCAGATCGACTGCCAGGCGGCATCATCGGCAAAAAACTGATGCTGGGTGCCGGTGTAATAATAGTTTGCCCAGCACATGCCGAAGTTTTCTGGCTGCGGCGTGAGATCATAGGGCAGGAGCATATCCGGGAACAGACCGGGGGCGAGCGGTTCGTCACAGAAATTCTTCTTGATATGGGTCACGGGGACACAGCCGACGCGATAGCAGCTCACGGGCAGCTCCCCAGAAGTCTTTATATAGAAATTTCCGACTGTTTCATCGGCAGAGCGGTACGCGATCTGAAAGGAGATCGGCTCATTCCGGAAACCGGAAAAGCTCTCCCGGTATTCATCGGGACAGGACGCCGGGAAAACGCGGTGGAGGGATGACAGAACGCGGGTTTCAAGCTTCATTGATTTCTGCTCCTTTCTTTTGTTTACCGGACGCCGTCATAGAAGATCTCGCCCTCACCGGGTTTCTGGTAGAGACGGATCCAGTCGATATAATAGCTGATGGGGTATTCGGTCTTTGAGGACAACCTGGTCGGCTGCCATTCGGAAGCGTCAGTGAATAAGAAATTATTGAAAATCACGAACAGCGGGTCATGAAAGCCTTCCATACCGGGAACGCCGCCGAAATCAACGGACAGGTCATAGGAGAAATAGATCTCCCCGTCCACGGTGAAATACATTTCCTCAGGTGTCCAGCCGAAGCCATAGAGGTGATATTCCGAATTGAGTTCCTTATGATTTTTGAAGAAATAATTAGTGTTGTATTTATCCGGCAGCTGATCATGTCCGGTATCATACCATTTGTGAAGCTGGGACGCAAGGCTGTTGCGGGAGCCGAAAACCTCGAAAATGTCGATCTCCGTCATATAGTCAACCGTTCTGTGGGTATCCTTGGACTGCATCCAGAAGGAGGGCCATGCACCGGGAATATATGGCACGCAGGCGTACATTTCAAGATAGCCGTAGCGGAAGCTCATGGTGCCGTCTGTGGTGACGGAAGTGTTGGTGGAATACTTCCCCTCTCCCTCCTGCCAGCTGCGGCGGATGCGATCTCCGTCCCTTACCATGACGTTGTGCTCATCGTTTCCGTTTTCGATATCTCCCTGATTCATTTTGGCGTTCAGCGTCCAGTTTTCGGGGTTCAGGGTATCGCCGTCAAATTCATCGTTCCAGACAAGTTCAAGAACCGCGCCGTCTCTGGGTGCGCTGACAGTCATGGGAATATCCGAATCAATATGTCCGTTTATGTTTTCGCCTGCTTTCACAGTCCCGTCCAGAAGCAGTAAAGCCGCACGGTTCAGGGCGATATTGCATCCGGCGCGGACGGTGATGCCGTTGTCTCCAAACACAATCTCATAGTCCTGCGGGTCCATGGTGCTGTCTCTTTTGAGGATGATGCCGCTGCCCTCTGCGGTGATTTCCGGTGCAAAGCCGGTATTTACCAAAAGATAGGAGGACAGCATCCGGGCGGCTGAATTCTGGGCCTCTTCGGTGCAGACGATGGAGAGACCGTCGGGTGCTATGCCGAGAAAGTCGGTCATGGGAAACTCATGGAGGACGCTTATGACCGTTCCGGCGGGAAACTCCTTGATATCCCGGTCCAGAATGTTGTCGACAAAATAGGTGACAGCCTCGGGCAGTACCGCATCATCGGCTGCCATAATGACGATTTCCGCGTCACAGAATGTGATGGAAAAGTCAAGCTGATGATTTTTACGGGCGGAGATCAGCGCCTGATACGCATCCTCGGAAACGGCGCGGTTCGTTCTGCCGACGAGGATCTCCTTCTCGCCGGAAGGAATCACTTCTCCCTCTTTTTGATTGACCCAGTCGGTTTTCAGATCTTTTGCGTAGTCGTCCATCGCCTCATGGAGAATGCGGATAGCCGTGACGGTATCGGCACCGCCGAGGTCACTGCGGATAAGACTGTAGCCATCGAGATTTTTCAGGACGCTGCCTGACCGCACTTCAACAGGTGCCGCCGTTTCGGCAGTCTCCGATACGGGAGCGGATGGAGGGGTTTCTGATTTTTGGGAACAGCTGCCAAGGGTGAGCAAAGCTGCCAGCAGCAAAAGAGCTGCTATTTTTGTTCTGTTATGCTCCATGATGATCTCCTTTATCGCAATCGGGTATTCTTTGGCAACATTATATCATACCGTATTTTCAAAAGCAAGGATTCTTCTGATTTTTTGCGTGATCATGACCGTGTTTTTCGTGATACACTCTGTTTCTCTTGACAAATCCGTCAGATTCTTCTATAATTAAAACAAAGTAAAGTCAGAAAGGAATGATGATTATGACCGATCATCCGTTTTATGAATATGAGGACCTTCCCTATCTGGCCATTGAGCTGCCGGAGGACGTAAAGGCCTACAAATACCAGGGGGATTTTACCGGCGAGATGAGATGCATTGAAAAGCTTCTCAAAAATCCGATGCTTTCCCCATCCATGGTGCGCCGCCTGCGGGTGGAATACGCCATTGCCGATGTCATGGGGCATGACTACTCCATGACGTGGGATGTGCTCCTTGAACACCTGAAAAAATCCTATCCGGGACTGGAATCCTCCGCGCTGGATGCGATTATGGCAACAGGGCATGCGGACTACATTCTCCGGGGCGGTGTTCCCTATTTTCAGGACGACGCCTGCGCCAACATCTTAAACGAATGCGGTGATACGCTGCGGGCGCTGACGGAACCCGGATTTGTTCCCGCACCACACATCAATGAGACACGCCGTGCCATGATCGCGGAAATGAAAGAAAAAGGGGTTCTTTCCCGTCGGTTCCGCATCAAAGCATGGATCCGGCCGGATGAAAAACAGTTTGCCCACCGTGCGGGAGATACGATCCGGGTTCATCTGCCGATTCCCGCAGAATGTGAGACCCAGTCCGATATCCGCATTCTCGCCACCTCCCATCCGGCGGTCATTTCTGACGGAGACCAGAGAACGGCTTATATTGAAACATCATACAAACCCGGGGATACCTACTGGGTTGAGTTCTCATACGTCAATACCGCAAAATACCATACACCGGATCCCGTAATCGCGGCAGAGACGGAGCAGCCGAAGTTTTATCTTGACGAAGAATATCCGCATATCCGTTTCACGCCCTATATGCGGGCACTGGCAAAGGAAATTGCGGGAGATGAGACCAATCCTCTGCTGCTGGCACACCGGGTCTATGACTATATTACCAGTCAGATCAGGTATTCCTACATGCGCTCCTATTTTGCGCTGGAAAACATTCCCGAATTTGCGGTAAGAGAAGGACGCGGTGACTGCGGCGTACAGGCGCTGGTCTTTATCACCATCTGCCGGATTCTCGGTATTCCCGCAAGATGGCAGTCGGGACACGGCATTTACGGAAACTATGTAGGCAGCCACGACTGGGCGCAGTTCTATATTGCTCCCTACGGGTGGCTTTACGCCGATCCCTCCTACGGCGGTTCGGCCTACTGCGGTGGAGATGACATTGTCCGGAATCATTATTTCGGCAATCTGGACCCCAACCGGCATGTGACCTGCAATGAATTCCAAAAGCAGTTTATCCCCGCCAAGCGTTTTCCCCGGATGGATCCCTACGACAATCAGAACGGAGAAATCGAATTTGAGGATTTCGGTCTCACGGGTTCCGAGATCGAATGCGGACATGAACTTTTAGAAAACGAAGCACTGAACTGAAAAGAAAGGATATAACAAACCATGATTCAACGGATTCTTGCGGTCATCGCAGACGATGACCTTCACACTGACCCCGCTGACTATGAGAAAGCACTGGCTGAGGCCGAAAAATGCGCCCTCATGAAATCCTGCAAAACCACATTCCGACGGGATGTCGCCCTTGTCAAAGCGGATATTTTTACAAAGGATACCTCTGTCACCGCACTTTCTGCAGCGGTTTCGGACTGGAAGACAGAAAACGGGGATGTCATTCCCGCCGCATCCTCCGATATCCGTTTTGTGACCCCGACCCTTGCCCATGATATTGACCGTCTGATTCCCGACTGTATTGATGCTCACGGTCCGATTTCCATGGACAAAAACTCCGTTAAGACCCTGTTTGTCCGCACGGAAATCCCGGCAGACTGCAAAGCGGGTATTTATCGCGCCATTCTGACAATCACGGCAGACGGCGAAGAACATGTCCTCGAACTGGAAACCGAGGTTCTTCCCTATACGCTGCCTGCTGTCCATGAGAGAGGCTATCAGCTGGAGCTCTGGATGTATCCTTTCAGCGCAGAGCGGTACTATTCCGGGGTAAAGACCGAAGATTATTTCGGGGATGCCCCCCTCTCCCTGCCGAAGATTCATCTGACCGGAAAGGCCGATGATGCGCTCCGTTCCCAGCTGCGTTTGTATGCGGGAGCAGGCGGCAAAGCCATCACGACCACCTGTGTGGAGGACCCGTGGAATACCCAGACCCACGACCCCTATCCGTCCATGATCAAATGGCACTGGCACGGCGGTGCGGATTTCACCTTTGATTATACGGACTATGATCACTGGATCAGACTGAATATGGAATGTGGTGTGGATGGGCAGATCAAGACCTTCTCCATTGCCTGCTGGGGCAACCGGGTGACCTATCTTGACGATGAGGGCAATGCGCATACCGAAACGCTCACACCCGGCAGCGAACGCTGGTGCGAGGTATGGCGGGCATTCCTTGAAGACTATATGCGCCACACTACCGAAATGGGCTGGTTTGACAAGACCTATATGTCCATGGACGAGCGGGAGCCGGAGGACATTCTTGCACTGCTTGACCTCAACGATTCCGTAAAGAATGCAGACGGACGTTCCTTCAAAACATCCCTTGCGGTCTATCGTTTTGATGCGGAATTCCTCTTTGACCGCATCGACGATCTCTCCCTTGCCATTTATATGGATGCAGCAAAAGTCACCGCGCTTGCAGAAAAGCGCCGTACAGAGGGAAAACTGACGACCCTTTATACCTGTGGTCCCTCTCACAGTGCACTGGCAAATCAGCCCTACGAAAGCGAATACTCCCAGTTGTTCTGCGCTATGCGTCATACGGACGGATTTTTGCGCTGGGCGCTTGATTCCTTCAATGCGGACCCGATCGCGTCCTCCGCACACAGACTGTTTGCGGCAGGCGACCTTTATATGATCTATCCCGATCATCTGGGATGCGGACAGGAAGCACATTCCTCCCACCGCTTTGAAAAGATCGCCGCAGGCATCCGGGATGCGGAAAAGATCCGGACGCTCATGGCGGAAAAGCCGGAATATGCCGATGAGCTCCGTGCTCTGCTGGACTCCCTTGGGCAGAGTGAGGACATGAAAGCAGAGGTTCACCGCGTCATGGACGGTGTTTATGAAATCGCAAGACGCTGAAATACAATAAAAATCCG
>JAKSPR010000164.1 GCA_024404655.1 Clostridia bacterium
CAGATTGCGTTGGGCATCGCAGGCTATAACATCCCGACCAGGGAAACCCATTTTGCACAGTTGCATGCGTATCATGATCTGGGCGGCAATCTGGTGGATACCGCGCTTGTCTACGGACAGTGGATCGACGAAACCCGGACAAGTACCTCGGAGCTGGTATTCGGCGAATGGCTTGGCAGGGGTGACAACCGGGAGAAGACCGTGATATCCACAAAGGGCGCTCATCCGCACATGGGTGATCCCACCCCGCGTGTCAATCCCGACTGCATCCGGGAGGACGTGGCACTGAGCCTTTCTCACCTCCGTGTTCCGTCGATGGATATCTATTATCTCCATAGAGACGATAAAAATATCCCTGTCAGCGTGATCATGGATGAACTCAACCGTCATGCGGAAAAAGGGGAGATCAACCTTCTTGGCGCTTCCAACTGGACTGCGGCCCGTATTTACGAAGCAAATGATTACTGCGTCCAGCATCATCTCCGCGGCTTTGATGTGTCCCAGATCTGTTTCAATATTCTCCGCATCACCCCGGAAATGATCGGCGATACCACCCTCATCTGCATGACCGATGAAGAATACGGCATCTATCAGGATATGAAGATGCCCATCATGTCCTTTACCTCCCAGGCCGGTGGTTACGTCAGCAAGTTCTTTGATACCCCCGACAGCGAGGTCCGCTCCCGCTATGCTACCCCCGCAACACACAGCCGTATGAACCGCATCCGCGTGCTCTGCCGGGATACAGGCATGACCCCCACGGAGGTCACCCTTTCCTATCTGCTCTCCCAACCCCTGACGGTCATCCCGATCATCGCGGCATCCCGTCCTTCCCAGCTTGAGGACTGCATGACCCATTCGGAAAAGCGTCTCACCCCGGAGCAGATTTCCTGGATTGACGGCAATTAACAAATTGTTTACAAACAGATTTTCATGATCCAGTTGCCAAAAAGGGCGGAATATGGTATAATATTATAGATTTCTGCGGGGAAACCTGCATGATCTCATATCGATATCAGACGGGAGACCGGGCTGATATTGTCCCGAACAAATATCAGGACAGTCCTCTGCGCTTTGCTCTGCACGAATGTCCGCAGTTATGAAGGAGGAGCTAATCATGGATATGATTAAGGCTTTCACTGAAGAGCAGTTAAAGAAAGAGGTACCTGTGATCAACATTGGTGACACCGTTCGTGTTCACAACAAGATCAAAGAAGGTACGAGAGAAAGAATTCAGATGTTCGAGGGTACTGTTATCTCCAAGAAGAACGGCGGTATCTCCGAGACCTTCACCGTCAGACGCATTGCTTACGGTGTCGGTGTTGAAAAGACTTTCCCGATTCACAGCCCGAACGTTGTCAAGGTTGACATCATCCGTTCCGGTAAGGTCAGACGCGCTAAGCTGTACTCCGTCCGCGAGAGAGTCGGCAAGGCTGCCAAGATCAAGGAAGACATCTGATTTTCAGAACCAAAACAAACGACCCTGTGATGCGGTTTTACCGTCCCATAGGGTTTTTTGTTTTCCGGATTTGAGATATGACAGAAAGGAGTACGCATGAAGCCGAAAACACTTGGCGAAAAAGTACGGGCACTGCGGAAAGAAAAGCACCTCACCCAGAGTGCGCTCTGCGGGGATTTCATCACCCGGAATATGCTCAGCCGCATTGAGACGGGGGATATCAATCCCTCCCTTGAGACCCTGCGTTTTCTGTCTGACAAGCTGCAGGTTCCGGCGGGGTATCTCCTTTCCGATAAGGAAGACTTATCGTTTTATCAGCGGCCGGTATTGATGGAAGAACTGCGCCGTCTGCGGGCGGCGGAGGACTGGCGCGGTGCGGAAGATTTCGCCGGGAAGCAGCAGCTGGACGGGGATGAAGTCAATCTCATCCTATGTGAATGTGCGGTGCGCCGCGGCGTGGAAGCCTACCATGCCGGGAAAATGGCAGAGGCGTCAGCATGCTTTGACCGTGCGCTTCTCTGTGCGGAGCACACCTGCTACCATACGGAAATGCTGCTTGCCGAGGTCCTTCTGTGCAGCGGTCTGATTGCGGAGCTGGACAGCATGGACCCGGAACCCTATTATGAAAACTATAACCGCCTGTTCCGCAGTGCAGCCTGGGGCGACCGGTATCGCCTGAACCGGATTCTGCGTCTGACGGAGGCAGGAGAGCAGGAAGCAGCCGATGCGGCCCGTCTTGCCGCACCGCCGGAGACAGAGACCTGCCGCACGACCGCAGAGGCATGGCGTCTCTGTGCTGCGGGAGATATGGCAGGTGCCGGAAAGCTGCTCACGCCGCTCATTGAAAGCGGTGCACTTGCCGATGATCCGGCACTGGAATACCGCTGTGTGGAGAAGCTGGAAGCTGTCGCCGCGACCTCCGATGACTATAAAACCGCTTATCGCTGTGCAAAGAAAAAACAACAGCTCGCCGCAAAATTCGGAATCCGTACCGATGCGGCGGAGAACGATCCCATCCGAAAGGAATAACCCATCATGAAACAGAATCTTTTCATTCCCGCAGATATCCTTCTGCCAAAAGAAAGAGACGCTGCATCCATGCACCGCTGGAGCGTGGTTGCCTGCGATCAGTATACATCCGATCCCGCCTACTGGAACGCCGTAGAACAGACTGTAGGCGGCGCACCGTCTACTCTTCGCATGATTCTGCCGGAGCTGTATCTCGGCAGCACCGATAAGGAGACACGGATCAACGATATCTGCCGGACCATGGAAACCTATGAGGGCGAGGTCCTTGAAACCATCCCGTCTTCATTTGTCTACATCGAGCGCACCATGAAGAACGGCACGATCCGCCATGGTCTCATCGGTGCCGTTGATCTGGAAGCTTACGATTACAACCGCGGCTCCCAGACGCCCATCCGCGCAACGGAGGGAACAGTGCTTTCCCGCATTCCTCCGCGGGTGCAGATCCGCAAGAACGCCACGCTGGAAGCTCCCCATGTCATGCTGCTCATCGACGACCCGGAGAACCGTATGATTTCTCTGACCGCAGAAAGGGCAAAAAAGAACGCTCCCTGCTATGATTTTGATCTCATGCAGAACGGCGGTCATCTCACGGGCTGGCTGCTCTCCGGAGCAGACGCGGCATGCGTCGACGATGCTGTCGTGATGCTTTCTGATCCTGCAGCCTTCCGGGCAAAGTATGACGATCATCACAGCCCTCTGGTCTTCGCGGTCGGTGACGGCAATCACTCCCTTGCAACGGCAAAGGCCTGCTATGAGCTGGTCAAAGAAACCATCGGTGCGGAGGCGGCGCTTCGCCATCCTGCCCGTTATGCTCTTGCCGAGCTTGTCAACCTCCACGACGAAGCGCTGGTCTTTGAACCGATCTACCGCGTGCTGTTTGGTGTGGAAAAAGAACCTCTGCTTGATGCAATGAAGGCATTTTATCCCCCTCGCTGCGGAGGGGATAACCTCTGCGAAGGGGATAACTTCTGCGAAGGAGATGACCTATGCGAAAGGGAGCAAGAAAACGCCCATCGGTTCACAGTTGTCACAAAGGATGGGGAATCCACAGTCTCTGTGAAGAACCCCACAGCTCAACTGCCCGTCGGAACCCTGCAGGCGTTCCTGGACGCCTATCTTGCCGACCATCCGGAGGCGGAATGTGACTACATCCACGGCGAGGACGCTGTCCGTCAGCTGACAGAGGCAGAGCATACCGTCGGATTCTTATTCGAGGGTATGAGCAAGGACGGTCTGTTCCGCACGGTGGTCTATGACGGCGCATTGCCGCGCAAGACCTTCTCCATGGGAGAGGCAGACGAAAAACGCTATTATCTCGAGTGCAGGAAAATCAGATAAAACAACAAACGGAGCAGCCCGCGCGGGCTGCTCCGTTTTTGATCCGGAATATGACGATCATTCCTCGTTGATTCTGTAGCGGATGATCTTTTTGGTGGTAGTCTTGACAAACGGTGTCTTGCGCAGTTCAATGCCGCGGATCTGCTTGAACATGGGGAGCTTCACGTTGATCTTGTTGATCTCCTTGCGCAGGACTTCGGAGATCGCATCCAGATCGACCAGTGCCTGTTCAGCTGCTTTGTCAAAGTCGGGATAGATCACGGCGGTGACATTGATGGTCTCGCCGTCCTCTGCGGTGCGTCCGACGACAACACATTCGCTGATGAGCTCGATCGGCTCCAGATACTCTTCAATTTCCTCGGGGAAGACGTTTTTGCCGTTGTGAAGGACGATGACATTCTTCTTGCGGCCTGTGATATAGATGAAGCCGTCCTTGTCAATATAACCGAGGTCGCCGGTGTGGAACCAGCCGTCCTCTTCCAGGACTGCTGCGGTAGCTTCCGGATCGCCCTGATAACCGAGCATGACATTGTCACCGCGGACGATGATCTCATCGATCTCACCGGGGGCAAAAGAGCCGTCACCGATGCGGGCTTCCAGACCGGGAACAGGCAGACCGACGGACTTGCCCTTGATCCAGTTGAAAGGAGAAACGGAAATCAAAGGAGAACACTCCGTGATGCCGTAGCCCTGAGTCAGGCTGATGCCGATGGCGTCAAAGAAATCGCACATATCGGGATTCAGAGGAGCGCCGCCGGCAACGATACGGGTCAGGTTGCCGCCGAAGGTCTCGGTGATCTCGGAGAACAGGGTCTTGCGCAGGTCGATACCGATCATGCGCGCCTTGTTGGATGCGGACATTGCCAGCTTCAGCTTCTTTTCCATACCCTTCTTGCGGACCGTTTCCATGATCTTCTTGTAGATGGTGGAGACGAACAGCGGAACGAGAATGAGGATGGTGGGCTTGTACTGCTGGAAACTGCGGAGTACGGTTTTCAGACTTTCGTTGATGCAGACGGTCATGCCGGCAAGATACGGGGTCAGAATACCGCAGGAAAACTCATAGGTGTGATGGATGGGCAGAACCGAGACGATGACGTCGTCGCTTGTGACGGCAGTCAGGCGGAACGCACTGTTGACAGAGGACGTGATATTCTTCTGGCAGAGCAGAACGCCCTTGCTGGTACCGGTGGTGCCGGAGGTGAACAGGCAGGCACAGGGCTTTTCCACGTCGATGGTGTGTCCCGTGAAGGCGTTGCTGCCCTCGTTAAGCAGGGCAGTACCGCGGCGGATCAGCGCTTCAAAGGGGATGAAGCGGTCGGTGATGGGCGTCTGGGAACCCGTTGCATCCGGATAGGGGAAGAACTCATTGGAAATCTCCGCAAAGCAGACGATATCCGGCAGCTCTCCTTCGATTTCCAGAACTTTGTCATGGAAAGAGTGGGAGTAGACCAGTGCACGGCATCCTGCGCGGCGGAGGAAGTTTGCGATTTCGGAGGTGGAGAGCTCCTTGTCCAGCGGGACGATCAGACCGCCGCCGTTGACGGTGGCAAGATAAGTGATGACCCATTCGGGGGAGGTTTCGCCGATGACGGCAATCGGACTGTCGGACAGACCCAGCTCCGCAAAGGCGGTACCGGTGCAGTCGATCATGCGGTCAAAATCCTGATAGGAGACAGCGAGATCCTGATGGTTCCGGCGGAAGCGCATATAGGGCTTTTCGCGGTACAGAGAAGAGCCGATCTTGACCAGATTGCCGAGATCCGTTGCGTAATAGGAACGCTCGGGGGGATAACCCTTCTTTGGGAACGGGGAGGTGATGTTCAGACTGATTTTCATGGAATGCCTCTCAACAAATAAATTAGGGTTCCAGCGTTTCCGCGGGAATCAAATACTGCGCGGTGAAGATTGCCATTTCGTTTGTGACCTGATAGAAATAGGTGTTGCTGCCGTAGCCGATCTGCTCATTGATGCCCACATCATAGGATTCAATCTGCAGTTTATCATGAATCATATTGATGTTGGTGATGGTGATGTCAGGGTCGTATGCTTTCAGCAGAATCAGGAAGAAATAGCTGAAAGAGGAATAGTCGAGCTTTTCCAGATCGTGGTCGAAATAGAGGACCAGCTCCGACTGCTGCAGGGAATTGGTGACCGGGTCCGAGACAAGGGTCAGATACAGCCGGTCGGTGATCTTGGTAACGCTGGTATAGGGGCCGATGTGCTCCGTCACCGAAATGACGCCGAAATCATCGACGATCAGCTCATTGATGCCGAGCAGGAATTCTTCCGGGGTAATGGTCTTGTCCTTGCCGCCGCATGCGCAAAAGAGCAGCATGCATGCACAGAGCAGTATGCACAGGGCGGACTGCAGTCTGCGGTGTTTTCCGGATGTCATGACAGCCTCCCGGTTCAGGCAAGTACGCGGATCATGGAAACCATGGTGCCGCAGTCGGAAAGGGATGCTTTCAGGGTCTTTTCCGTGGTAACAGGGGTGAGGAATGCCAGTTTTCCGGAGAAATCCTCTCCTGCTGTCAGAATCTCAGTGCCGGGGACAGCGGCTTTCACGGCGCTGCAGGCGGCATCATAAGATGCGGAGGTCTCCATGCGGACCATGAATGCGTAGGGCAGGGACGCGGTATCGGCGATCTGATCGGCGGATGCGCGCTCCCAGTCGGGGGTAAAGACGTCGGTATTCTTGTGGCTGAAGATCT
>JAKSPR010000165.1 GCA_024404655.1 Clostridia bacterium
GGGGCGTATCGTCAAGAATGGCGTTATATACAGTAACAAGGTCCCAGGATTCCCGGAGTTGGGATTTTCCGTCCGAGTGCAGCAGGTATGCCGCTTTGACGGGATGGTCGTCAGACATATCGGCAAGCATTGCACCGGTCTTAATATGTTCGCCGAGTTCATAGCCGGAGAAAACCGTCGGAACTGGCATTTCCTTCACCGCATAACGGGCAGAGGGAATGTCCATCAGCACATTCCATTCTGTGGAATCGGTTTTGACAAAGTCTCCGAGCATAGTGACAAACTCCGTGACATTCGCGGCGATCAGTTCTTTTCCGGTCAGGGGAGAAATATCATCCGCCGGAGAACGGAGCAGATTAGCGATATTGCGCAGCGGACCGATGGCGACAAGGACGATATCCTTTTTCCCGCCGTTTCCTGCCAGCGCACGGCGCAGGACGCGAACTGCATCCTCAGCCATATTCTGGGGGAGATGATGGGCTTCCACATAGGGCTTTGCATACCGCTCATAAACGGGTTCGTTCATAAAGGTTTCTTCATGCAGCATACCAACGGGTACATTGCCGTAACCAAAGAATGCGAGCTCGTTCTGCAGAAAATAGCCGCCCCAGGGGCTGCCGATACAATAGGTTGCTGCGACGATCTCCGCCTTTCCCTGCTTTGCCAGATTGCAAAGTACAGCAGCTGCGCCGACGTCATCGCAATCGCCGCCCATATCCGTATCAAGAATGATTTTTTTCATAGCCATATCCGTGTTCTCCTGTGACAGAAAAATTTCCAAATGGATTTGAATCTATTGTATCATGCTTTGTCCTGTTTTTCAAGATATCTTCGCCTGTTTTTTGCAAAAGAACGATAAGATATCACCATTTTGCCTGTAATCGACTTGATTTCTGTCAATTTGTATGATATAATAAACAAAATCAGATTGATATGCTGAAGTGCAAAAGTCTGAAGACTGAATGATATTTCTTTTAGTCAATGTTTTGGGGCTGATAAACTCCAATTCCTATGAAAGGAACGGTATCCCGTTATGGCAAAAAAACATTCACTTATTTATCACGAAGAAGCACGCAGCTGGAACGAAGCGCTGCCGCTGGGCAACGGTCATTTCGGTGCAATGGTCGATTCCGGTGTCTCCAATGAACGTCTCTGCCTCAATGATGACACCCTGTGGTCCGGTCACCCGACCCCCGAAATGCCCGGTGTCGATTCTTCCTATCTGCCCGAAGTCCGCAGCCTGATCAAAGAAGGCAGATATGACGAAGCGCAGGAGAAACTGTCCGCATCCATGCCCGGCGTGCTCACCCAGACCTATGTCCCGGCGGGCGTGATCGACATTTCTTATTTTTCCGGCTCCCAGACGCCCATCTCTTTCGGACGTCCGACTGAATACACAAGAGAACTTGATCTGGAAACCGCTGTTTTAACAACGGACTTCACCCTCAAGCAGAACGATGAGCCTCATGACGCCAAGGCGCACCGCACGGTCTTCATCAGTGCCGTCGATGATGTTCTTGCATACCATGCACATTTCGATGCCTGCGGTCATGTGCGCATTGCACTGAACTCCGACGTCAAAGTGGAAAACATCTCCGAAATTGAGGACGGTGTGATCGTGCTGGACGGCATCTGTCCCTCTCACTCAGAAGAATATATTCTGAAAGCCTTTTACGGCGGCGAATCCGTGCGCTACCGCATCGCCATGAAGATCGTGGCAAACGGCGGTCATCCGTACTTTGCAGGCGGCGCTTACTGGATTGCCTATACCCGTGATTTCACGATCTACGCAACCATTGCCACCTCTTATAACGGCTACGATAAACAGCCCGTCTCCGAGGGCAAAGAGTATAAGCAGCGCGCGCTTGATCTTCTGCACAGCGCTTGCACAAAATCCTTTGACGAACTGCTTTCCCGCCATATAGCCGAACATTCTGCGCTCTTTAACCGTGTTTCCCTGGATCTTGGCGATATGCCGGAAATAACGACCGATGAACATCTGAAACACCCGACTCCGGCGCTGGATGCACTGCTTTTTGATTTCGGACGGTATCTGCTCATCGCGGGCTCCCGTCCCGGTTCCCAGCCCATGAATCTGCAGGGTATCTGGAACGCCAATCCCATTTCTCCCTGGAACTGCAACTATACCATGAACATCAACACGGAAATGAATTACTGGCCTGCCGAGGTCTGCGGTCTTCCTGAATGTCATGAACCCATGCTGCGGCTGGTAAGGGAGCTTTCCGAACGCGGCAACTGCCTCGGTCTGCCCGGATGGGCTTCCTTCCACAATTCCGACCTGTGGCGCTTCAATCGTCCTGCGACAAAACAGCCGGTCTGGGGCTTCTGGCCTATGGGCGGTGCCTGGGCATCGAGACATCTCTGGGACCATTATCTCTACACCCAGGACAAGGATTTTCTGAAAGAAATCTACCCGATCCTGCGCGGCGCGATGGACTTCATGCGCGCGTGGGTCGTTGAGGACGGCGAAGGTCACCTGACCACGATTCCCTCCACTTCCCCGGAAAATGAACTGTTCTTCAAGGAAAAGCCCATTTCCACCCTGGTGGGTTCCGCCATGGACCTGACCATCATCCGTGAGCTTTGCAGAAATACCCACAAGGCGGCGGATATCCTCGGTGAGGACTTCACTCCTTATCTTGATCTGGAATCCCGTCTTGCTCCCCTCGAAATCGGTGCGGACGGACGTCTGAAAGAGTGGCACACGGAGCTTCCCGAAACGGAACCCGGTCACCGTCACGTCTCCCATCTGTACGGCGTCTATCCCTCCAAGGAAATCGTCCCCGGCATGCCCGAATGGGATGCGGCACGGAAATCTCTTGACTACCGCATGGCAAACGGCGGCGGTCATACCGGCTGGAGCAACGCATGGATTGCCTGCCTCTACGCCCGTTTCCGTGATGCCGAGTGCGCTCACGGTCATATTGACAATATGTATGCCCGTTCCATTTACCAGAACATGTTCGACGCGCATCCCCCGTTCCAGATCGACGGCAACTTCGGTATCACTGCAGCAATCTGCGAAATGCTCCTGCAGTATTCCCGCGACGAGGACGGCACCTGGGTCCTCGACCTGCTCCCCGCTCTGCCGGAAGCATGGGCAAAAGGCTCAGTCAAGGGTCTGCGCGCACCGGGCGGATTCCTTGTTTCCATAGAGTGGAACGACGGCGACGTCCGCTATACGGTGGATAATCCCCATGACCAGCCCTACCGCGTAATACTGAAGGGAACTCCCGTCAAAGCATAATCGGTTTCTCCAGTGAATCCGACAGAAGCCTTGATTTCATTCATGATTTATGATATAATGATTCTGCCGCTTCATCACGTATGAAAGAAATCGAAAAAGATTTTTGAGTAACAACCGAGAAAGGAGACTGCCATGAACATTCTTCACATGAAATACGCTGCAGAGGTTGCCAAGGCCGGCTCTATCAATAAAGCTTCGGAAATTCTTCTGATCGCCCAGCCGAATCTGAGCCGCTCCATCAAAGAACTGGAAGCTGATCTCGGCATCACCATTTTCGACCGGTCTGCCAAAGGTATGGTGCTCACCCCGGAAGGCGAGGAATTCATCAACTACGCAAACGCGATCTTAAAACAGATCAACAGCGTCGAGCAGCTCTATAAAAACGGTGTACCGATCAAGCAGCGGTTCTCCGTTTCCGTTCCCCGTGCGACGTATATCTCTGAGGCGTTTGCGCAGTTTTCCAAGAACATCACCTCTGACACGGCGGAATTGTTCTATAAAGAGACCAATTCCTCCCGTACCATCAAGAATGTTCTCTCCGACGGTTATAAGCTGGGTATCGTCCGGTATGCGGAAAACTACGACAAATACTTCAAATCCATGTTCGACGAGAAAGGTCTCACCTATGAGATGATCGCGGAATTCCGGTATGTGATACTGATGTCCAAAGACAGTCCCCTTGCGTCGCTGCCGGAGATCCATTTCTCGGATCTTGATCATTATATCAGCATTGCCCATGCGGACCCCTATGTCCCTACCCTGCCCACCGCACAGGTCAGGCGGGAAGAACTCCCCGACACTGTCACGCGGCGCATCTTCATTTTTGAGCGTGCCAGCCAGTTTGACATTCTGTCAGAGAATCCGCAGACCTATATGTGGGTCTCCCCCATCCCCCCGCAGACACTGGAACGTTACGGTCTGACCCAACGCATCTGCTGTGACAATGAGCGGCTTTACAAGGACTTTCTCATCTATAGAAACGACTACAAGCTGACAAAACTCGACAAGCAGTTCATCACCGAAGTTTGCATGTCCAAACGGAAATATCTGGAAGATATTCTTTTTTAGTTCTTGTACGGAGTCGTCACCCGCAAAGTGTGGCGACTCCGTTTTGACTTTTTTCGGGCTGTTATATCATGATTCATATTACCGTATAACTTTTTTATCATATTCAAGAAAATCAAACTATGATATAATTATAATGTATGAATGTATCATCCATTTTCAGCCCCAAAAACAGAGAAGGAGATGTTTTCATGAAGCTCGACCGCGTGATTGCCGTCAGAAACAATAAGACAGTCTACCGTGACGGTGACTGCTGCATCAAGGTTTTTGACAAAGACTTCACCAAAGCCGATATTCTGAAAGAAGCCTTGATTCAGGCACGGATGGAAGAAACCTCCCTGAATGTACCTGCCGTCCGTGAAGTACGCAGACTTGGCAGCAAATGGGCCATCTTCACCGACTATGTCCGAGGCAAGACTTTGGAACGTCTGATTTCAGAGCAGCCCGTCCGCAAAAAGGACTGTATTGATCTTCTGATCCGTGTCCAGCGCGAGGTTCATTCCCTTACTTGTCCGGGAATCGAACCGCTGAAAGAAAAGCTGCACCGGAGAATCCTGCGTGCTGCGGTACTCGATGCGGAAACCAAAGAAACGCTTCTTGCAAAGCTCACAGCGCTCCCGGATGACCATAAAATCTGCCATGGTGACCTCGGTCCCGCAAACATCATTGTCAGCGAATATGGAAAGCCCTACCTTCTTGACTGGCCTCATGCGGCCCTCGGCTGTCCCGCCGCAGATGCCGCACGCTCCTATCTCGTCTTCTGGCTGTCCGGTGATATTGACGGCGCTGAGTACTATCTGGAACGATACAGCGCCGCAAGCGGTATTCCGGCCACCGGAATCAGAGACTGGATGCCGGTCGTTGCCGCCTCCCAGTGTGCCCGCGGAAACGAAAAAGAAAGAGAATTTCTCCTGTACTGGATCAAAAATCCATAAATATGTTTATCCTGGTTCAGAAATCCACCCCCGCAGAATATCCCCGTTTTTCCTTCCAACGGGTTTTCTCGTGAAACCCGATTTATCATTATAAATAAACAACCGAAAGGATATCAAAGTTATGAAAGTCACAGTATGTATCGGTTCCTCCTGTCACATCAAGGGTTCCCGTCAGGTCGTTGAGCAGCTGCAGAGCCTGATTGCAGAGCACGATCTGAAAGACAAGGTCGAACTCGCAGGTACGTTCTGCATGGGCAAGTGCCAGCAGGGTGTCTGCGTCACCGTCGATGATGTCTTCTATTCCGTCAACCCTGACGCAATAAAAGATTTCTTCGATACTGCAGTCCTCGCTAACCTGTAAGCCGCATATTCACGTTTCCAGAAAGGAATAGGCAAAAACATGGTCATCGTATCTATTTGCGTCGGTTCGTCCTGCCATCTGAAGGGCGCTCCGGAAATCATTGAGCGGCTTGAAAAAGAGGTCGCTGACAACCACCTGGAAGATGAGGTCATTCTGACCGGCAGCTTCTGTACCGGAAAATG
This sequence comes from Clostridia bacterium, assembly GCA_024404655.1. Lineage (GTDB taxonomy): Bacteria > Bacillota > Clostridia > Oscillospirales > CAG-272 > RGIG3925. The sequence goes on from JAKSPR010000165.1 coordinate 5,812, forward strand.
CAACCGCGTCGGTGTAACGATCACCGTCGACGATGAGACCTTTACCGGTGTTACGGTCGAAAACTTCCGTGAATTCTGGAACAGCAAGATTCTGTCCAGAGTAGACAATGTCTGATATGAGGTGACAACTGATATGGCAAACTGTCTGACACTGAAAAAATCCAACTGCAAAAACTGTTACAAGTGCATCCGCAACTGCCCGGTCAAGGCGATCCGCTTCTCCGGCAGCCAGGCGCACATCATTCCCGATGAATGTATCCTCTGCGGCCGCTGCTTTGTCGTCTGCCCGCAGAACGCCAAGGAGATCAATTCCGAGGTAGAAAAAGTCAAGGTTCTCATCCAGTCCGGCGATCCGGTCTATGTAAGCCTTGCACCCTCTTTCATTGCAAACTATGACGGGGTCGGCATTGAAGCAATGCGTGAAGCGCTGATCAAGCTGGGCTTTGCCGATGCTGAGGAAACCGCAGTCGGCGCGACTATCGTCAAGACCGAGTATGAAAATCTCGTTGAAAGCGGCAATCGTGACATCCTCATCACCTCCTGCTGCCATTCCATCAATCTTCTGATCCAGAAGTATTTCCCCTCCTGTCTGCCGTATCTTGCCGACGTTCTCTCTCCGATGCAGGCACACTGCGTTGAATTGAAAAAGCGTCATCCCCGGGCAAAGACCGTCTTCATCGGTCCGTGCGTGGCAAAGAAGGACGAAGCACAACTCTACGATGATAT
>JAKSPR010000166.1 GCA_024404655.1 Clostridia bacterium
TGACCGTCGGTGATGGAAATGACGTTGGTCGGGATATAGGCGGAGACGTCACCGGCCTGGGGTTCAATGATCGGCAGCGCGGTAATGGAACCGCCGCCGTATTCGGGAGCCATCTTTGCTGCGCGCTCCAGAAGTCTGGAATGCAGATAGAAGACGTCACCGGGATATGCTTCGCGGCCCGGCGGTCTGCGGATCAGAAGGGAGAGTGCACGGTAAGCGCCGGCGTGCGTGGAAAGATCGTCATAAACGATCAGAACGTCCTTACCCTGATCCATGAAGTATTCTGCCATTGCGCAGCCTGCGTAGGGGGCGATATACTGCACGGGAGCAAGCTCAGATGCCGGAGCGGAGACGATAATGGTATAATCCATAGCCCCTGCAATGGTCAGGTTTTCGACCAACTGCGCAACGGTGGAGTTCTTCTGACCGATCGCAACATAGATACAGACAACGCCGGTATCACGCTCGTTGATGATGGTATCGGTGGCAATCGCGGTTTTACCGGTCTGACGGTCACCGATGATCAGTTCACGCTGGCCGCGTCCGATCGGAATCATGGCATCGATCGCCTTGATACCGGTCTGCAGCGGTTCGCAGACGGATTTACGTTCAATAATACCGGGAGCTTTCTTCTCAATGGGGCGGCGCTCCGCAGCCACAAAAGGACCTTTGCCGTCGACAGGCTCACCGAGCGGGTTGACGACACGTCCGATCAGACCTTCACCGACAGGAACGGAAACGACCTCACCGGTTCGTCTGACAAGGCTTCCCTCGCTGATACCGATATCGGTACCGAGCATAACAACGCTGACATAGGTTTCTTCCAGGTTCAGCGCCATACCGTATGAGCCGTTCTCAAAGGAAAGCAGCTCATTGGATTTGCATTTTTCAAGACCGTGCACCTTTGCAATACCGTCACCGACGGAAATGACGTACCCGATCTCATCTTCCTGCGTCTTGGAAGCATAGTTTTTGATTTGATCAGCGATGATCTTACTGATATCATCGATCTTTAACTGCATTGATAGATAACCATGCCTTTCTTTTGGGATTCAAACGCGCTTGGGTTCCGTCTGTCTTACGGGTTATCCGAAAAACAGGCGGGATGATCCCCCTGTGGTTACACAATAACGGATGCAAGATTATGGCGCAGAGTTTCCAGTTTGGCACGGATGGTTCCGTCAAACTGTCTGCCGTCACAGCGGAGCACGATGCCGCCGATCACTGCCGGATCGACATCACACCGCAGATGGATGGTCTTCCCTGTCAGCGTCTGCAGTTTGGTCTGCAGAGCAGAGGTCTGGGCAGCGCTCAGAGGACGTGCCGTCACGCAGACTGCTTCTGCGATATTGTGTTCCTCAAAATAAATCCGTTTGAATACTTTATAACAGTCCGGGACGAGATAGACTGCGTGTTTTTCGCAGAGAATCATCATGAAATTGAGCACCAGAGGCTCGGCCCCAGCGAAGGCTTCACTGATCAGCGTGAGCTTTTCCTTCGTCGGAACAGCCGGGGTGTCAAGCAGTCTGACGTATTCCGGATGGCTTTTCAGAACCTGTGTGATCGCCGAAAGATTCTGATCGAATTCCTGTATCCGTCCGTTCTGCACGGCAAGGGTGTAAAGTGCCTCACCGTATTCTTCACATGCGATCATTTCTTTTCTCCCAGTTCTCTTATGAACTGATCGATCATCGCGCTGTTTTCTTCTTCGGAAAGATTACGTTCGATGACTGCAGATGCGATATCGACAGCCATGCCGGATACCTCATCCTTAATGTCATTGAGCGCTTTGGAGCGTTCAAGCTCGATCTGCTCTTCCGCTCGTTTCAGCGTCTTTTCCGCGCTGTCGCGTGCGTCTGCGAGGATCTGTTCGCCCTGCAGCTGTGCGCGCTTCACAGCACTCTTGATGATTTCGTCGCCCTGTGATGCTGCCTGTTCCAGCTTTGCGGAGTATTCGTCGCGCATTTCAGCGGCAGCTTCCCTGTCGCGGCGTGCGCCGTCATACAAATCGCCGATCTCTTTCTGCCGTGCGTCCATCGCGTTTTTCAGCGGCACAAACAGAATCTTTTTCAAGAACAGGAACAGGATGATGATATTGCCCCAGGCAAATATCACAGTCCAGATGTCAAGGGAGACAAAACTTTCTGTAGTTCCTGGCATTTTACAAACCGTCCTTCTTCTTCTTTGTGTTTATCAGAACACAAAGAGAAGCAGGAGTGCAACGACCAGTGCGTAAATACCGGTAGACTCCGTGATTGCACAGCCGAGGATCATGTTGGTACGGAGATCGCCCATTGCCTCGGGCTGACGTGCCATACCTTCCAGTGCCTTACCGACTGCATTACCTTCACCGATTGCAGGACCGATTGCGCCGAATCCCATTGCAATGCCGGCGCCGAGTGCGCAGGCTGCCTTTACGAGTGCTTCTGCCATTTCCATGAGAATATACCTCCAAAAAACTTATGATGGTTGATTTATTTTCTGTTTCAGATTCCGGATTTCGCTTTAGGCGGGTTTGCTCCGCCGACATAAACCATAGTCAGCATGGAGAATACCAGCGCCTGGACGAAGCCGGAAAACAGGTCGAAGTAAATAGAGAGGAATGCGGGGATACCGAGCTGGAAGATCGGGATCGTATTGATGAATGTGACCGGAATCCACTGCAGCACAAATGCGCTGAGCGCAGCCAGTGCGGAATAAACAAGGGTTGTGAGGACGCTGCCGCCTGCGATATTGCCGAAGTGACGGAACGACATCGAAACCGGGCTTGCGACCTCGGAGATGATGTTCATCGGCGTCATGACGACAATAGGCTCGGTGAAGCTCTTGAGCCAGCCAAGGAAGCCGTTGTTCGAGATATTGCCGTACCATGTCATTGCCATGGTTGCAATCGCCCATGCGGCTGTGGTGCTGAGGTCCGCGGTTGAAGAACGGAGCACCTGCGTCATGCCGAGCAGTGAGCCGAAAACGGAGGACAGAAACAGTGTTCCGATATACGGCGCAAAATGCTCGTTGTGCTTGCCCATGGTACCGTCTACCAGGTTATAGAGCATGGACATGAGCTTTTCTGCGACAAGCTGTTTTTTTGTCGGGTGTTCAACGGAGATACCGCGGGAGATCCAGTAGGCCAGCGCCATAATGATGATCATGGCGATCCAGGATGTGAGCGTTGTCTGCGTGATCTTCACGCCGCCGAGTATCGGGATGACCCATAATATTTTAGGTCCTTCCATCCTATTTCACCTCCTTTCGGAAGAGTTCGTATAAGGTAAGGATCGGTCTTGTCATCAAAACTGGAATAACAAGGGCGATCTTGTTGAAATACGCGCTTTTGAAGCCGACGACAAGTCCGGCGCCGAGAATGAGCAGGCGCACCAGATAAGATGCCGTGAGCGTTGCTTTCTGTTTGTTCGGATTTTCCTCATCCACGGTTTTATTGACACCGAGACACATGAGGAAGAAGTAGATGATGTTCAGAACGGAACCGTAAAGCGCACCGAAAAGTACCGTCAGTGAAAATTTGCCCATCAGTGCAGCGGCTGCACAAATTATCACAATAACAAAGACTTCACCGATGACGATCTTCATGGTCTCAGTCAGGGTTACGTTTTTATTCAAAAGTTAATTCTCCTTATCGGCATCATCGTCTTTTTTGCCATAGTAGGAAACTTTTTCGTGGTTCCCCATCTTATCACGCAGACCGATGACCCGGGACATGGATTTGAAACCAATGATGACACCAAACAGCACGGCTGCTGCAATGATGATTTTGTTCCATCCGAATCTTCCGCAGAGCCATTTGGCACCAAGAGCGAAAAGAACGGGCGGACAGAGCGCGCAGAACACCGCATCTGCAAACAGATTGATCTGGACAAGGACACGGTATAGATTCTCAACTTTCATAAACAGCACCGACTGACATTGTGATCCGGAATCGTACAGAGAAGAAATCGTTTGAATTGAAAACAACATACTTCCCTATTATAACTATTATACCATATTCTGAACAAAATGTCAATGATACACACAGCCGCCCACAAAATTTTCTTCGCTAATTTTCTTCTTTCTGATTCTTCACAGAAGACAGGCACGGCGATGAGCCGTGCCTGAAATCTCTGATTTATGAAAGTGATACGAGGTTTCCGAAGATATCCTTATTGTCGCGGATCTTCTGTTCGTTGCCGAGTGCGCAGGTATAACCCTGGGCAAGAGCTGCGCGGATAGCATCTGCACAGGCACGCAGGTCGGCTGCGGTACAGTTGAGGACTTCGTTCCGTTCCTTCTGCAGGTCCGCAAAGGTCTTGCCGGTCATATAAGCATTCAGGGAGCGGGAAATCTTCTGGCTTGCGGAAAGAGGGCTGTCAAGATCGGAGAACGTACCTATGATGGAGCGCGTTACTTCGGATTCGTCAATATCGATGCCGGAGATGAAGTCCGGGGCGCCGAGGTAGACATCCAGAGTCTCTTTCAGATTCGGGTCGCGGTAGGACCAGAAGCCCACGTCTCCGCTGTCGCCGAGGATCATGCTGCCGCAGCCGTAAGCGCCGCCCTTGATGCGGATATTGGCATAGAGATAGTCCACATTCATCATGTTGGAAAGCACGCGCATTGCACCGTTATACTTGTAACCTGCATCGAAGATGTTGCCGCAGCGTGCAAGATACTGAACGCCGAGGGCCATCATGAAGCCTTCGTTCTTCATTTCGGGGATGAGCGGTGTCACTGGACCGAGATCTGCTGCAGGAACAGCCCCGATCTTTTCAAGAAATCCTGGGAGCACTTCCGCAAATGCAGTCTTTCCGGCATCATCACCTGTGATATCAACAAAGAGATTTTCCGGGCGGAACAGCGCACTTACCAGAGCGGAGAGCTTTGCGGAAAGGGCGTCTTTGTTTCCGTCAAAATCTGCCATGACTGCTTTCAGAGTCTCATACTGAGAGATACCGGCAAGCTCTTCTGCGTACAATGCGGATTTCGACATATAGGACCGTGCGCGGGCAATGGAGACTGCGTGACCGGACATCTGATAACGCATCTGCTTATCGGACAGATATTCGCCGAGGATTTCCTTGAGACGCTTGCTGTCGCCGAGCTTCGAGGTGGTGACGATCTCTGTGACCAGTTCCATTGCAGTCCGGACTTCCCTGCCGATGGCGCTGAAACGGATCTGATAGAACGGACGGAATTCGTCTTTTACTCCATACTTTGCATAGGTATCATTGCCGAAACCGATGCCTCCGGTATGAATGCGGATTTCATCGGTCAGATCGCGGTAGGTGTGGGTGGCTGTGTCGACTTTGCCGAGCACAGCGCCGAGAAAACCGAGATACGGGAGCATCTCACGCGGCAAATTCTTAACATCAAAGAACATACGGACATAGGAAATACCGTTTGTATTGATATCGTGGGTCAGCGCCGGGACATTGCCGATCTTGATTTCCTCATATACATAGGGATTCGCATCTCTCGCAATATCGCTGCGTTCAAGGACAGGAACACAAGTGAGTTCTTCGTCGGTGGGTTCTGCACTCTGGTAGTCGCGGAGAGCTTTGGTTTCAGCAACAATCTTTTCGACTTCTTCTGCGGAAAGGCTGGATTTGTATTCTGCAAGCTGCTTTTTCAGCGCTTCATTCTTCCGGTCAAGCAGACCGCAGTCCGGTTCCAGGGTCAGGAGCAGTGCATGGTCATTTTTGAGAATCTTGTCTTTGATGAGGTTTTCATAATAACCGGTGCCCAGCTTTGCTTTGAGGGACGCAAACATCCGGTTGCCGTCCATGCGGGTAAATGCCGACTTATCATCATAAAGCCAGCTGCGGAGCATATCGAACAGATAAAGCAGACCCTTGGGAGAACTGCCGTAATCGGCCTCACGGTACTTGAATTCACGGATGTTGATGGTGGCAAGGAGGGATTTTTCACTGATACCTTCCTCGACCTGCTTTTTCAGGGTGTCAATGACAATGCTCTTGAATCTGTCTCTGTCCTCGGGATTGACGTTCTTTGCGATGATACCGAGGATCGGCTGCATGATATCAGATTCATAGAAAGCACTGATATCCTGTCCTATGCCGGCATCCAGAAGTGCCTGTTTGACAGGTGCGCCGGGAGCATCGACCAGAACTTCACAGAGAATTTCCAGTGCCATGCCTTCTTCCGGGTCGAGATAATTGCCGCACTGCTCTGCCAGAGCGAAATAGGATTTGCCCTTGGGGTCATCCCCTGCCGCAATGGAATAGGGGCACGTGATCTCCTTCATGGTGCCGAAGGGCTTCTGCACATCAATATGGGAGTCGATATCAAGTACATCAAAGGCGGAGAGATATTCACGATCCATCCATTCCAGACGTTCTTCCACATCCACATCACCATAGAGATAGATATAGCTGTTGGACGGATGATAATAGCGGCGGTGGAAATCGAGATAGTTTTCGTATGTCAGTTTGGGAATCACATCGGGATCACCGCCTGATTCTACGCCATACGTGACATCCGGGAACAGTGCGTGCTGGATCTCGTCATAGATGAC
>JAKSPR010000167.1 GCA_024404655.1 Clostridia bacterium
AGCTGCCCCTGATTATCAAACGGTTCCGCCGGAAGATCTTCATCTCCCCCCGCATACCGCCCGTTCAGGCGTTCCTTCAGCCTGGTATTTCTGTCTGTCACCGTGACATTGCGTACGGCATAGGCAATTGCCTTTTTTGTTCCGATCAGGACCAGCATTTTCTTTGCCCGGGTGATGCCTGTATAGATCAGGTTTCTCTGCAGCATGACAAAATGTGTCATGAGAATGGGCATCACAACGATCGGATATTCAGATCCCTGTGATTTATGGATCGTGATCGCATAGGCCGGGACCAGTTCGTCAAGTTCCGATACATCATAGGCCACGATTCTGTCATCAAAGCTAACGGTCAGTTCCCTCTCCACGGTATCAAGGGATGTGACCACGCCGATATCTCCGTTGAAAACTTCTTTGTCGTAGTTGTTGCGCACCTGCATGACTTTGTCGCGGAGTCTGAAAGAACGGCCGCTGCGGTACAGACATTCCGTCCCGGGATTCAGTGCTTCCTGCAACAGCGTATTCAGATTGGAAGCTCCGACGATGCCTCTCTGCATCGGGGTCAGTACCTGGATCTGTGCAGACGGAACGCCGCAGAAGCCCGGCAGACGGTTCTTTACAAGATCCACGATCTTTCCCGCGGCAGTTTCCGGGTTTTCCTCTTCTATGTAGAAAAAATCCGTTCCTTTCGAATTGCTGATATCCGGGAGCTTTCCCTCGTTGATCTTGTGCGCATTCATGATGATCTTGCTGCTCTGGGCCTGACGGAAAATCTTTGTCAGCCGCACGACGGGGAAACAGTCCGCATCGATGATGTCTCTGAGAACATTGCCGGCCCCAACTGACGGCAGCTGATCGATATCCCCGACGAGGATCAGCTTCATGTGCTGGGGGATCGCCTTTAAGAGCGAGTTCATCAAGATGATATCGATCATGGAACTCTCATCAACGATCAGGACATCTCCCTCAAGCGGTTCTTCTTCGTTTTTCTGATATCCCTCCGGCGGCTTGAACTCAAGCAGCCTGTGCAGAGTCTTTGCTTCCATCCCCGTTGCTTCTGTCATCCGCTTGGCAGCTCTGCCAGTCGGGGCTGCTAAGAGGATCTCCAGCCTCATTGCGGATAAGACCTTGATAATGCCGAGCGTAGTCGTTGTCTTGCCGGTACCCGGTCCTCCTGTCAGCACCATGACTTTAGAGTCAACCGACTTCTGGATTGCGCTCTGCTGGATCTCATCATATTCGACTCCGGTAAGTCTGGTAAGTTTTTCAAAGTTGACTTTCGGGAATATTTCCTGTCTTGAAGGGGAAGAAAACAGCGTGCGCAGTTTATTTGCTGTCCCGATCTCTGCATAATAGAACGGCGGCAGGTAGATGGCTTCCCCGTCGAGGATCAGGTCCCCGTCTTCAAGCATCTTCGTGATAGCAGCATCTACCGCTTCAGGGGCGGATTCCAGAAGTTCCACACCTTTTTTGGCAAGCTGCTCACGCCCGGCATAGACATGTCCTTCATCCGCAAGCTCATTGAGGGTATACATGACGCCGCTGCGGCACCGGACATAATCGTCATGGCCGAAACCAAGTTTCTGCGCAATACCGTCCGCCGTCTTGAAACCGATTCCCCAGATATCGTCCGCAAGACGATAAGGGTTTTCCTTGACGGTCTCAATGCTTTTGTCCGCATATACCTTATAGATTTTTGCGGCAAAGGCAGTACTTACACTGTAGCTCTGAAGACACAGCATGATGTTCTTGATCTCTTTCTGTTTCTCCCAGCTTTCGGCGATCCGGTTGACGCGTCTGATCCCGATACCGGGCACATCGAGCAGCCGTTCCCGGTTGTGCTCAATGATCTCGATCGTTTCCATGCCGAACATCGACACGATCTTCTTTGCAAATACGGGACCGATACCTTTGATGAGGCCGCTGCCCAGATACTTTTCCAGTCCGAATACCGTCGCCGGCACGGTCTCTTCCCATTTTTCCGCAGCAAACTGGCTGCCGTATTTTTTGTCGATCTTCCATTCGCCCTCGACAAGCAGAACGGAACCGACAACAGCGTCAGCCAGATTTCCGATCACGGTCACGAGGTCATCGTAGCCCTTGACAGCCACTTTGAGAACGCTGTATCCGTTTTCCGGATTCTGATATGTGATTCTTTCCACAACGCAGCGGATACGGATCATGTTCTCACCCTCTCACCGGTCTTTTTTTCGTATTTTGATCTTTCTGTACCGGGGATATATCAGACGGAGAATTCCTGCAGGATCTTCTGTTTCAGCAAAAGAATGTTCTTCTCAATCTGAGCAATGAGAACCTTGAATTCTTCATCGGATTTCCCGGTAGGATCTTCCAGTCCCCAGTTATCGTCAAAAGGCCGTCCGATGAAAGGACAGCTGACATTGCAGCCCATGGAAACAGCCATGTCCGGCTCAGGAATATCCTCGATCAGTTTTGAATACTGGGTCTTTTCCATATCGATGCCGTACATTTCTTTCATAATGCGCACAGCATCCTGATTGATCTGCGGCTTCGTTTCAGTTCCTGCCGAATAACTCTCAAAAACATCTGATGCCAGATGTTTTCCCAGCGTTTCTGCAATCTGGCTTCTGCAGGAATTGTGGACACAAATGAATGCAACTTTTTTCTTCACAGCCGGTTTTTCCATTAATGATTCATTCCTCTGAATGATTTTCCAATCTGATATTATCGCAGAAATTTCCGATGAACCACTGAAAATCCGCTTCTGATGATAAGCGTTTTCCGTCGACCGAAACATTCCGTACTGTGATATCATGGCATCCGGCATCCTGATTGAAGCCTGAAAAAACAACGATAGGCTTTCCGCCGCCAATGATATCGATGTTCTCGAACAGGAGGTCACGGTTCACGCCGCGTCTTGTCCCGCCTGCCGAATATTCGTGATGAAAGATCACTTCACCGCAGATCAGTGCCGGTGTATATCCGGGACGGTCGTTCTCATACGGTACACCGTCAAGTGCCTGGATTTTCGGAACTGGAATGACCTCATCCAGTTCCACATGGATATTCCGATAGGTCACATCATGAACATCGGCATAATCCACGTTGCAGCAGTCGAGGATGCTGCTTGTCACATGAATAATACTGCAGTCCTCAAACACGATATCGCTGATCTCCTCCGCCCGTGTTTCCGCGCCGATCTCAAGGCATTTGCCCCAGTCGTTCCAGATCGTGCAGTCCCGTATCAGAACATGGCGGAAGACGTCGTATGCCTGCCCGTTCCGGTACATGGCGGCTTTGACGGCGGCTTCCACGTCACCCTCATAGTAGCAGTCGAAGCCCTTGACACAGATGGAATCGTCGAAGGTACGCAGAAAACAGTGTTCGATCAGTACGTTTTCGCAGTTGTGCATATCGATACCGTCCGAATTGAAACGCCAGCAGCCGATGATCTTCACGTTGCGGATCGTAAGATCCCGGCACGCCATGGGACGGATATTATAGACGAGAGAATCACGGATCGTTATGCCGTCGATCGTGATATCCGTGCAGTATTCCAGCTGTATGGTATGCTGGCGTTTGACGTTCTTGACGGCAGTATCGTTGTTTTCCGTATGATACTCAAAGAGGTATTCTTCAAGATTATGGCTGTTGTCAAGTATACCTGCGCCCCGGATGGCAATGTGGGAAGCATCCTTTGCCCGGATGCAGGCATATACGACCGCACCCTCGTCAAGGAACAGTGTCTGTCCGTCTTTCAGTTCGATCTGTCCGACCTCGTGAACGCCCGGTCCGTAGTAAAGCACGGAAGGGTCTCCAGTATCTGACAGAGAATAATCTTCCCTGTCGATAAAAAGATGCAGAGCTTCATGCCGCTCATAGGGCTCTACCGTACAGTAAACCGGTTCCGGCATGGTAAAACGGACCTTCGTCGGCGAAAGCAGTTCGGGGACGATTCCGAGGGACTTGGGACGGATAACGACATGATCGGAAGGCCGCGGCAGGGTCACCTCGAAGGTCAGAGGCTCATCGGCGTACATGGGGAGACATGCCGGGCCTTCCGTCTGGTCCAGGGTACGCTGATGCCCCGGCCAGCGTCGGGTATACGGTACAGCGGAGACACGCGCCGCATCGGTCGGGACGTCCATACCGTTCACTAGGACATGATAACCGACACGCGGCATATCATTTGGCTGTACAGGATATAAACGAATACTCATGGCTTCTGATCCCTTCTTCATTGCGAATATTATGTATTAACTTATCGGCCGTTGCGTAAAATCATTCAACCGGGATTCTCAGCAGATCACTCATATATCGAAGCAGCTGTTTGTCTTCGCAGTAAATATAACAGCCTTTCTGGCCTCTTGACAGAAGTGTCTTATAGGTATTTCTGATCAGTTTATCTGCCAGCGCTTTGTCTTTACAGGAGCGGATTCCTGAGGATTTGTCTGACACTGCTTCTTTCGACTGATCCGTGATCACACTTCCGTTTTCATACCGCATATCTTTTCCGATAATGATCCCGCAGTAGTCAAATTCCAGTCCCTGCGTGGTATGGATACAGCCAACCTGGTCAAACGAATCTGGATCGATGGCAAACAGACTGTTCTGGAAATTCCACTTTGCCTTGAAATCGTCCTCGAGGATGATATCATAATCATCTCCGTTCGGATTCGATTCACTGACCCATTCATAGCAGTACCCTGCAATCATTCTGGATTTGTTGTTGATATCGTTCTTTTTGCGCAGCGCTTCCCTCATGCGGGCAGGACTGTCGAACAGGTGAATATCGTAGTCAAAATCAAATGAAGTATTTGCAGTCTGACGTATTCCGAGAAGATTATCCAGAAAATTTAGATATCCGTCACTGCCGTTGCAGCGGAACTGAGATACAAGCGTAAGATCTTCACCTTCATACAGTTTAGCGCCATAGAAATCAGCCCATTTCCGGATCTCATCTTTGCTTCCGATATCCTTGGTAGTTATTTTCTGGTCTTCATCGATAAAGAAAACTGTTACACGTCCGGCATTGATCAGTTCCTTGACCTGATTTTCACCATGGAAAATGGATGACTTTTTCTTTAAGCGATGTGCTTCGTCAACAATGATACAGTCAAGCAGATCTTTCGGTGCATTCCAGAAAGAATCTGAAGACTTGAACAGATTCTTGATGTAGGCAAGTTTGTACTTTTCCTGCCGCAGTTTCTGAAAATATACATTTCTCGGTGCAGCGTTTTTCGTGACATAGTTGGCACTGAAGCCCTTGCCGATCAGATCACACAGCAGCTTGATTGCCACTACAGATTTTCCGGTTCCTGGCCCTCCGGATACGATCACGACACTTTTTGAGACACCTTTCAGAGGATTCGAAGCTTCTTTGACAGCATTGCCGACCAGCTTTCTTACTGTCTCGTAGGCAACCTTCTGCTCATCAACAAGGAGGAATTCCTGATTTCCTTTCAGCATGGAGGTCAGCGAATCCTGAAGTGCTTTTGCGGGTTTGAGTTTGCCATGGTCTATCTTCATGAGAAGGTCAATACTGCCCTTCTTTTTAACATATTTCTTTATGAATGTGCGCAGTCTTTCGACATCTTCACTTAAGAATATCGGAGCACATGATATTGCATCCCGATAGAGTTCGTTATCGATATGTGATCGATTGCTCTCCAGATAATTATGAAGATATGCACATGGCGACAGGCTGATTTTTTCTTTATTGACATCCTCATTGAAGTTTTCAATGATCTTGGCATAACTGTATGCCTGATAACTGGGATGACATACTGCACGGTTTGAACCGCCGGTAAATGCTGTCACAACATCAGGTCTTGAAGTCATTCCGCTGTCTTCCCACTGTTTGAGCTCAATGATCACAACATTGTTTGCTCCGACATCATCCATCCCGGCAATCAGGAAATCCACCCTTTTTGACGTCAGCGGTACCTGATACTCAACAGCCAGTCTGACATCATCATCAATTGCCGTATCATCAAGAACATTACGCATATACAGTAAGGAATTGCTCCATGCCCGGAATTCAGCATCATTATTGTGAGCAATATTATGGCGTTCGAATTCCATCTGAACCTTCTGAGCAATGCAGCCGCCCCGGATGTCATCTATGAACCCGCCTTTGGTATTCTCGTAAATAATCATAATATCACCTTACTGTCCGTTTAGTCCATCTATTTCCATAATTTGCAAATTCATTTCCGACTCACGTTTCCATAATGCGGTTTTCAGAACAAACATGGATAATAACCAAAAGAAAAACGTGAATTTTGAAACAAGACCGATGAGAATCAGAAACAAAAATCATATAACCATATTTTAACACATCGTGTCCATATAAACAAGTAGAAACAAAAAATTTCTATCTGCCCTTTTCCCGACCGACAATATCGAATTAGCAAACCAGTGACCAAAGTACCTGCACAAACTGTCCGCAGCAGAAAAGAACAATATCATTTCTCTTTGACTTTGTTCTTTTCTGTATTGACAATAATCTTTTTTGCATGATACAATATACTTATCAAGAATC
>JAKSPR010000168.1 GCA_024404655.1 Clostridia bacterium
ATAATCGTCTGGTTCATGCTGCTGAAGCGTCCCGTTTATGAAGGCGTTCTTGTCAGTTTCATTGTTCTGCTGACGATCACTCATTCATGGGGCAATTTAGGTTCGTACATCAACACCGGTCTTAAAACATCTTTACTGTATTCTATGGTCGCTTTTGTCGCCATGTCCATTCTGCTGACAAAAACGAAGATCATCGACAGCAGTATCGCTGTGATCCTTGCTTTGCTCGGACGAGTCACAGGCGGCGCGGGTTATGTTCTGTCCGGTGAGCAGTATTATAACGCCGATGATCTCTATTGGCTTTCCCACATCATCTATGCCGAGGCGGGTAATCAGTCCCTGCGGGGACAGCTCGCCGTGGGAGCGGTCATCATGAACCGCGTTGCCCATGAAGGCTATCCCGATTCCGTATATGGTGTGGTCTATGACCGCAGATTCGGTGTACAGTTCACCCCCACCGCCAACGGCACCATCCGGCAGATACCCTCCCCCGAAAGTGTGATTGCGGCAAAACTGGTGCTGGACGGCTGCAGAATCTCCGAGGAAGCGCTGTATTTCCTCGACCCGGATATTGCGACCAGCCTCTGGGTCGTGCGGAACTGCCGGGCACTGTTCACAATCGAGGATCACGATTTCTATGCGTAATACCCTCTCCGCCCGACCCCACAAAAAATCAGGTCGATGGCAGAAGCCCCCGGCTGTACTCTGACAATCTTACAATGAGAGCTGTCTTTTTTGGACAGCTCCCCATTTTTTCTTGACATCCGGAAAAAAATGTGCTATACTATAGAGGTAATTGCAGAACAGGGCGGTGATGGCATGAAGTTGGCAGTGATCAGTGATATTCATTCCAACTACATCGCACTGGAGGCCGCTTTGATCTCCGTCAGAAGAGAAAAGCCCGACGGGATCGTGTTTCTCGGCGATTACGTTTCCGATTGTCCCTATCCGCAGAAGACCATGGAGCAGCTGTATGCCGTCAAAGAGGAATACCCCTGCTACTTCATCCGCGGAAACCGGGAGGATTATCTGCTCGCACACAGAAGAAATCCGGAGGGCGACGGTTGGATGCGGTCTTCCAGCTCCGGTTCTCTGCTTTATACGTATGAGAATCTGACGGAACGCGACCTTGATTTCTTTGCTTCCATGCCCGGATGTATGGATATCACGCTGCCCGGCTGCCCTGTGCTCACCGTGTGCCATGCTTCTCCGGCAAAGACCAAGGAATGGATTTACGGTCATGCGTCCCAGCTTGAACATTATTCCTCGACGATCGCAGGAGAACTGCTTCTGTGCGGTCATACCCATAAAACCGGCTTCTATCAGGCCAAAAACGACAAACGAGTCATTTTCTGTCCAAGTGTCGGTCTGCCGCAGGACGAAAAGAGCCACGCGCGCATCACCTATCTTGATCTGATCGCAGGCAAGTGGGTTCCGCGGATGCTCCCGCTCCATGTTGATAATGACGCCGTTATCGCCGGCTTTTCGGAGAGCGGTCTTTTGGATGCCGCCGATATCTGGGCTAAGTGTATCATCCGCGCCATCCGCGAGGAACGCGACTATGCAGCCCAGTGTGTGACCCTTGCCTGGCACATGGCGACCGCCGATCACTATCACGGAAACGGCGTGCTCCCCGAGGAATACTGGCAGGCAGCAGCGAAAAAGTTGGGAGTTATTTAACAATCGCATAATTCGGGATGTAGCGCAGTTGGTAGCGCGCCTGCTTTGGGAGCAGGATGTCGCAGGTTCAAATCCTGTCATTCCGACCATATCGGGTGTTCATAACGAAAGTTGTGAGCACCCGATTGTTTTTTCAAATACAAAAAACACGCCCCGCTTTGCTGCTTTCTCCCCTCTCCGCACGCTTTTCATGATATCTGCCGTGTCTTTTTGTAAACAATCATTGGAATATCTTGTAATTGTCCTTTGATTCCGATATAATGTATTCAGTAACACGATATTGTAAAATCATCGGGGGGAGGCCGCCAATACAGATGAACAGTAAAAAAGAAATCCTGATAACCATACTGTTTACGATCGCTTTTCTGCTGGGCGGTCCGATCCATATTGTGATGAACCCGTGGGATTTTACACATTGCATCACACAGATATATTACAGTTCCCTTGTGCTTGCGTGGGCTGTTACGGTCCATTACCGTATCGTAAATAAGACGGTTCGTCATCTGATGCTCCTGACGGCAGCGCTTTTTATGCTGTCATTCTTTTTCCAGATGTGCCGGTATCGTGTTTTTGAGACATTTTCTGTGGTTTGCCGGTATTTCTGGTACGGTTATTATATTCCCGTGATTCTTGTCCCTGTTCTGTTTCTGTTTGTCGTTCTGCATTTACATTTGCAGGAGGGTGAAAAGCCGGGATGGTACTGGCTGTTTATGCTGATTCCGTCACTGCTCCTCATTTTTCTTGTCATGACAAACGACCTCCATCAGCTTGTGTTCCGCTTTACCGACGGAACGAGCGGAAAAACCGGAACGTATACACATGGCTTGCCTTTCTATTTTCTCTACATCTGGCTCATTGGAGTTTTGATACTGTCTCTCTGTCTTGCCATCAGAAAATGCCGGATCCCGAGCATCGGGAAAAAACTCTGGATGCCGCTGTATTTCGCCGCTTACGGTATTCTGATCGTTCTGAGCATATTTGACATTCCGAAAATAGGCGATACAACGATCTGGCTTTTCCAGGAGTGTCTTGTCATGATCATCATCGGCATGGAAGAATCCTGCATCCAGCTTGGACTGATCCCGGCAAACAGCAGTTACCGGACCATCGCACGGCTTGCGGATAAACCGTTTATCATTTCCGATAAGGCCGGAACACCGGTCTACACTGCCGATGCCGCCAAAGAGATGTTCCAAAGAACAGACAGCGTACAGATCCACACAAAGCCCATCAAGGGCGGAAGCGTATCCTGGGCAGTGGATCTGTCCGGGATCATGATGCTCAACCGGGAAATTGAGAAAACCACCGAAATCATCGAAAACAGAAATGAATATCTGCAGACCGAAAATGCTCTGAAAGAGGAAAAATCCCGTCTGACGGCGAGAAACACGCTCTACAACCAGATCGCCGGAATCGTCAGCCCTCAGCTTGATAAAATCGGCCGTCTGCTGGATGGAGAGGTCAACGATGCTGTTCTTGCAAAGATCGCCTTTTACAATGCCTATATCAAAAGACGCAGCAACATGGAGCTGATGAAATCCGATCTGAAGCATTTTCCAACAGAGGAGCTGGCATCTGCGATCCGGGAATCCTGCGAATATCTGAATCTCTGCGGCGTCAATGCCATGCTGCATATCACACCGGAATGGGAGCTTTCCGCCGATACACAGCTTTTCCTCTATGAAGCCTTTGAAACTGTGGTCGAAGGAGTTCTCGATACACTGCAGTTCCTTCTGATAATGCTTCTATAATACCATTCTCATCTACAGAAACGTCCTCATGCAGAAAGGTCAGCCGGTATTGAGGATCGCCATGAAAGCATCCTCCGTCAATATGGATCCGATACAGAAGCATCTTTCGCAGAAAGGCGGCATCGTCTGCTTTTCAGATGACGGCGATCCGGATGAAGTGACGATCACCGTCACGCAGTCGGGGGGAGGCAATGGTATATGAAACCGCTTTCCTCGCTCTCCATGCTCTCCCTGGGGATTTTCAGCAGCTGGCAGATGATTCTTTTCTGGGGTTCCGTATACATCCTGATTCTGGGCTCCCGAGACAGGCGGTGGGTCCCCCCGGTCCTGCGGAATGTGCTCCTGCTTTTCCTGTGCCTTGTAAATTACACATTGTTTCAATGCACGGTCAGTTGCTCCTCACCTGTCGATGTTACCCCGGCAATCATTGCCGTCACAGACCGGTACGCAGAGCTTCCTGTCTGTGGAGTCTTTGCTGTCTGCGTGCTTCTGACGACAGTCGAGATTCTTTTGATTCTCTTTCTGCACCGCTGGTACAATACGCATATCACATCGGCTTCTATCAAGGAAACGATTGAAACGCTGCCGGTGGGAATATGCGCATTTGAACCCGACGGAAAAATCACACTGCGCAACCGGACCATGGAGCAGCTCTGCCGCGGTCTGACAGGCTCCCCGCTGCTCAACGGCAATGAGTTTGTCGTGGCACTCAAAGAAAAGAAATCCGGTTTTACCGATTTTTCCATTTCTCTGCCCGATCTGGGTGTATGGTCCTTTACCAAAGATGAGATTCATGACGGCAGCACCCGCTTTACTTTGCTCATCGCCCACAACATGACGGAAGCATATCAGAAAACACAGATGCTTGCCAACCGTCAGAAAACAGTAAAAGAACTGAATGAAAAGCTCATCGAGTACAACAAACAGATCGAACATATCATAACCCAGCAGGAGATCCTCCATGCAAAGATCCATATCCACGATGAGCTTGGCTCCGGTCTGCTCGCCATCAGGCGCTGTCTCATTTCCGGCGGCAGCGGACGGGAGCGTGCCGATCTGATGGAGCGCTTAAGGGGCAACATCCGTTTTTTGCAGCAGGAAGCTGTATCCGAAGAACAGGATGAATATGCGCTCATTCTGTCGACAGCCAGAAATCTGGGAGTTTCCGTACAGATAAACGGAGTTCTTCCAAAGACAGAACCCTGCAAACATATCACGGCAACAGCAATTCATGAATGTTTTACCAACATCATCCGTCACACAAACGGCGATACGCTCCATGTCACCATCACGGAGGATGAACACACCGTCACGGCGCAGTTTACCGACAATAATACCCTGCCCGCAGGCGAAATCACCGAAATCGGCGGACTTCGCTCCCTGCGTGATCTGACGGAGCGTGCCGGCGGCGAAATGCAGATCACCGCGCTTCCCCGCTTCTGCTTAACCATGACACTTCCAAAGGAGATTCGGAACTATGACCTACCATGTTTTGATCGTCGATGATCAGACGCTGCCGCGGCAGTATTTTGAAAGCATTGTTACCCACTCGGGAAATTACGTCCTGACAGCGGCCATTTCTTCCGCAAAAATGGCCTATTCTTACTGCACAAGAGGAAATGTGGACCTGATCCTCATGGATATTGTCATGTCCGATGATGTAAACGGTCTGGAAGCGGCACGGAAGATCAAACAGACCTATCCGGATATCCGGATTCTCGCCGTGACCTCCATGCCGGATGCCACGTTTTTGGAAAAAGCCAGAGATGCGGGGGTAGACTCCTTCTGGTACAAAGAAGTACAGGATGCACCGATGCTGGAGGTCATGGACCGAACCATGGCCGGGGAGCATATCTGGCCGGACAGCGCGCCTACCGTTCCTCTGGGCATGTCCGACACCACCGAACTGACGGAACGCGAGCTTGCCGTGCTGCGCCTGCTTGCAATGGGGTACTCCAATCAGGAGATTGCGGAGGAACTGTTTGTCAGTATCAACACCATACGGTTTCATCTCGGAAATCTCTTATCCAAAACAGGCTTTTCCTCACGGACGGAGCTCGCCATCACCGCGGCACGAAGCGGAATCGCGGTGGAAGGGATCCGATGATGTTCCACTGAATATGCCATATACAGAAGACAGCGCGATGATTTATCGCTCTGTCTTTCTTTTTTCAAAAACTATCCGTTCGGATGGGGCATTTGTCGGAATCCGGAGGTATAATAAAAAGAACGGCTGCGGAAATCATTTTCGGATGGAAACCGGATGACCCCAAAAACTCCGGAAACGCAGCAAAAGCAAAGAGAGGACAAATGCGTGGGATTATTCTCAAAAAAAGATCCGGCAGAAGAATACCGGAAGAATAAAAAAGCATATCTGGACCGGGTCTCCGGTCAGAAGAACAGTGACGATGTTTATCTCAGCCTTTACAAAGCCGTTCAGGAAAAGCAGACCGCAGAATTATATGTTAAAGTCACGAAAGGTCGGCTGCAGGTCGGAGATTTTCTGGAAATTGAGTACCGTCTCAACAACAAACTGGGTGTCAATCACGCAGTTGCCCCGGTAAAAACCATTTTTCAGGTCCTGGGCTCCGGGGGGTTCGGCAAGCATGAAGAACGCGCCGAAACCACGGAAGCCTACGAAAATGACATGATCTGGATCTGTGTTCCCGATGTGGATGTCAGTCTGATCTACAAGACCGGCATGATCCGCAAATCAAAGGCAAAGAATGTCACGGCCGAAGATTCCAGGGGTGACGCGGTCTCTGTGTCTTATGACGAAGAAGTATCGAAAATGGTCAACTACTTCAAGAATGAACTGTACGGGTTCTTTGCGGAGCGGAAAACCATCGGGCACATCACGCAGGACCTCGGTTATTCCCTTACTGCACAGCGGAAGCGGCTCATCCGGATGGGCATCACCATGACGATCGAAAAATCATCGGAGATCGGTACCGCCGCGGTGAATATGGACGTCAGACGGTATTCTTCCTCACAGTATGACGTAGCGGAAGCAGACGAACCCGTGAAGCTCCGGCGAACCTACCGTACAACGGACAGGGTCATCTATGAAGATAATGACTGGCG
>JAKSPR010000169.1 GCA_024404655.1 Clostridia bacterium
CCGTGCGTCTTTGCCGCGGACAGACCGAAGACATGGTCGTCTTCATGTATGGTGCCGCCGGCAGCGCAGAGTCTGTTATGACCGTTGGTCAGGACATACGGCAGCGGGAACTTTTCAAGGCCGCTGGCTCTTGCAGTCTGGATGATGCCGACGTAAGTGATATCATGGCTTGCCATGGCATCAAAGCGGATCTTCAGAAGGTCTCCGTCCTTGGCGGTATTATGGGCGGACAGGATGGACCATGCCATGGTGGCGTCCTTCGCTGCTGCTTTATCAGCAGTAATGCCCATCTGAGCGAGTGCGGCTTCATCGGTGACAACGGTCTTGCCGTCGACAAGATAAACGCCGCCGGAAATTTTTTCGGTCATGGGTTTTATCTCCTCTCATGCACTTTTGCATAAATTACAGTATTTTATGTATGGAATCGGGGCATAAACGGGTTCCGGGTGAAATTTTATACAGATTTTGCCGTCCGGATTCATACCGTATTATTATAGCAGATTTGCGGGAATCTGTCAACAGAAAATGCGGCGGCGGGGTGCGTTTACGGCTCATTTCTGCGCGCGGTACGGATATACTCTGTCGGTGACATGCCGCAGGATGCGCGGAAGATGCGGGAAAAATACAGGGGATCGGTGATGCCGACCTCGGCTGCGGCCTCCTGAACGCTCAGGCGGGAATCCGCAAGCAGCGCTTTGGCGTGCGCCATTTTCTTTTGTAATAGATACGCCTTCGGCGTGATGCCGTAGATCTTGCGGCAGGCGCGGGAGAGATAGCCCGGGTGAACGTGCAGCTCCTCTGCGATATCGGCAATGGTCAGAGGTTCTCTGTACAGGGTATCGAGGATCCGGATCAGCCTTCCTGCGGTATTGTCCTCCGCGGTCTCCGACATCGCGTCAAACAGCTGCAGAGCAAGGTTGACGGTATGGATGAGGGCGGGTGTCCCCGTGTTGCCGGCGGAGGTCACAAGGGCGTCGAAGATCTCCTGCACGGCGTCGTACTGCCCCTCGATGCGCAGAACGGGACGCTCCGGGGTCAGACCCATGCGCTCGCAGAACTGCCCCGGCAGAATGCCGCTCATCCCGATCCAGCGGATGCTCCATGCAAGCGACGGATCGGTGATATAATGGGTGACGGTATCCGGGAACATCACAAGCAGATGCCGCTCGGAGAGCAGCAGCTTTTCGGGTGACGACACAAGCTGTCCCCTGCCGGAGCTGATCAGGACAAACAGATAATAATCGCGGGATTCGGGGCCGTAGATATGCCCCTTTGCCTCAGTCCGTTTTCCGCAGCAGAAAAGCTCAAAGGCCTCATCACGCCCGCTGCGGCTGCCGCCGGTCTTCAGCAGATATTCACGCATTCCCATAAAAATACCGTCCTCTTCAAAAATGTCCATGCGGAAAACTCCGTCCGGAACTGCCTCTGCTGTTAAGTATAATCATTTCACGCAGATTGTCAAGTGCTTTTATCCCGTGAATGGTCCATTTTTTCCCGGATCTCCGGTCACCGGGACCGTCTTTCATTACTGTCATAGCGAAAAGAGGTAAAAAAAGTCCATGTATTCATAAATTTCGTCCATTCCGCATTCAGGCAGAATGCGTTATAATAATAACAAATCATACGAAAAGAGGTTTTTTTGATGTCAAAGAATCAAAAACTGTTATCTGCATTGTGTGCATCCGTGATTCTTCTCTCCGCGGTTTCCTGCGGTGCGCAGGAGACGCCGGAAACACCCGTGACCCCCTCTACCGGCGGCAATGATACCGCGGCTGTGACGGAAGCCGTCACAGAAGCCCCCCGCCTTGACGAGCTGCCCGACGATCTCAATTTCAACGGCGCCGCATTCACCATGCTCACGTTCGATCAGAATTCCCTTCTGTGGGCAAGATGCCTGCTGGATACCGAAACCACCTCGGGTGACCTGATCAACGATGCGATTTTCTACCGCAACCGCGCGGTGGAGAACCGTCTGAACGTCACGATCCGCCAGACGGAACAGACCTACGGTGCAAGCTATCTGCCGGGTGAGAGAGCCATGATCATGTCCGGTGACGAAACCTTCCAGGTGGGTCTCGACTTTGCGCCCAACGTGGTGACCCTTGCCTCCGAAGGACTGCTCCTTGACATGAATAAAGTGCCGCACGTCGATCTTTCCAAGGCTTACTGGTGCAAATCCTTAAACGATTCCCTGTCGATCTCCGGCTGCCAGTACTTAACCGCAGGTGACTTCTCCCTCTGCTCCCACGACAGCACCTCCGTTCTTCTGTTCAACAAGAAAATGCCCGCACAGTTTGATCTGGAAGAGCCCTATTCCCTTGTCAAGAGCGGCAAGTGGACCATCGAAAAGTTCCGCGAATACGGTATGAACGCCGTTGCGGATATCAACGGTGACGGCAAGATGGACGATCAGGACAGCTACGGTTTCTCCGCTGTCTGCAAGCAGATCCTGCCCTGCATGTGGGTCGGCTCCGGCGAGCTCTCCGTCAGAAAAGACAAGGACGACGTTCCCTACCTTTCCGCCGGTTCCGACAATCACTTCACCGAGGTCTTCAATAAGATCATGGATACCTGCTGGAACAACAACTTCTGGTATGCGGTTCCGATCAACGACGCGACCACGGGCAAAACCTCCATGCAGCTTTTTGCCGACGGTCAGGCCTTCTTCAGTCTGACGACCCTGTTCAGCGTCGAGACGCTGCGTGACAACGCCGTGGATTTCGGCATCATTCCGTTCCCGAAATATGAGGAAAGCCAGAAGGATTACTACTCCCGTATCGCTTCTCTGCTGATGTGCTTCGTTCCCTCGACGATCAGCGATCCCGATATGGTCGGTGCCTGCCTGGAAGCGCTGTGCTCCGAATCCCACGCTTCTCTGATCCCCACCTACTATGACGTCATGCTCGGCTCCAAGCTCTCCCGCGATGAAGAATCTGTGGAGATGCTGGATATCATCTTTGCAAACCGCGTCTGCGACCACGGCGACCTGACGTGGTGTCCGCTGATCCGCGACGGCATCATGGGCACCATGATGGAGAAAAACGACCGCAATCTTGAATCCCAGGTAGCCAAAGCGGCAAATAACATCGACAAGCAGATCACCACGGTGGTCGACAGCTTCAACGCGACCAAATAATCGCAATACCGGATGAATGCCGGAAACATATCATCAAAGGCTGTCTTTACACAAAAACGTAAGACAGCCTTGTCGTTTGAAAGGAATCCTGTATGTATTTTGAAGCTGCGGCGGACGGCTGCATACTGAAATCGGAGCGGGGCACGGAATTCCGTTTTTCCCGGACGGAGATCACACCCTCCGGGGACGGTGGTATTTTCTGCGGGGAAGGCATCCTGCCGACACCTCGTCTGCTGCCCGGAGACCGTCTGCTCCTGCCCATTGACGAAGGCGTCGCGGTACCCGTGGAAGAAACGGATTTTTCCATGCAGACGCCGTTCTGCTGCCGTGAAGCGGTCATGTCCATGATCATCATTGAGCGCGGGGGAGATTATCTTCTGATCGCG
The DNA here is from genome assembly GCA_024404655.1 of Clostridia bacterium. Taxonomy (GTDB): domain Bacteria; phylum Bacillota; class Clostridia; order Oscillospirales; family CAG-272; genus RGIG3925. The sequence continues at coordinate 3,523 of JAKSPR010000169.1, forward strand.
CTTGACAGCGGTACGGATGCCTCCTACGACGTCCATGCGGCGGAGGGATCCGGCGGTCCGGCCCTTCTGACCCTCACCCTGTCCTCGGAAAGCCGGTGCCGGGTGCTTTACCGCATCACGGATCATTTAGGGGAAGCGTGCCGGGCCTACCGGGAATTTCACCATCCCGCCGGGGTGCGGTCACTGAAAGAGAAATTCTCCGCCTGCCCGGAAGGGGCTTCGCTCTGCGGCAGCGCGATCTTCTGGATCTGGAATGATGACTATGAAAAGGTCATGTATTCGGACAAAGACTGCGACCTTTCCCCGCTTGCCGGAGATTCCATGACCGGGATCGCAGAGGAACTCCGTCAGAGCGGCATTGACCGTGCGCTCTTCGGCATCTTCTTTGAGCCGGACGGAGCAGCTGCGGCGGAACTTACCGGGAAATACGGGTATCTGACGGTCAAATACGACAACTACAACGACGTGCCTCCGGCCGATCTTCTGAACTTCATTCCGAAGAAGCGTGTGGAAGGCTGTGACTATGCCGCCCGGCGCATCAAGGACTACCCGGATGGAGTACAGATCAATGAAGACGGCACCATGCGCGATGCGTGGGCGCTGCGCGGTTTTGACGGAAAACTGCATCCGCAGAACACGCTCTGTCCCGTGGTCGCCGCCCGGCGCATGCTGGAAGAGATCCCCGCCGCCCACGAAAAATATCCCGCCATGAGCGGCTATTTCATCGACGTATTCGGCGGAACGGTCACAGCATGTTATTCGGACAAGCATCCCATGACGAAAAAGGAATGTGTGAAGCTGAAAAAAGAGACCTTCTGCAAACTCTCGGAGATGGGATATCTCATCGGCACGGAAGACGGCTTTGACGATATCCTTGACGGGATTCTCTACACGGAAGGGCTGCACAGTCCTTTCCCTTTCCGCTATGACAAATACAACTGCGGGCGCAGAAAAGCGCAGCAGCTCGGTGCGGAGGGTGCCGATTTCCAGAGAGGTCACATGCTGAATCCCGCCTGCCGGGTACCGCTGTGGGAACTTGCCTATCATGACGCCTCTTTTTCTTTCCCCTACTGGGGGGATTCGACGGCATGCGTCACGGAGACGCTGGACGACAAGATCCTGTTCGCGCGGCTTTATGCAGCGCCTCCGCTGTTTTCCTTCTTTGCGGGTGATTTTCCCATGCTGAAAGAGAAGATCATCGGGGCCTACGGAAAAATCAGAGAAGTCACCGGGGCCGTCGGCCTCTGCGCCATGACGGATTTCCGTTATCTGACAGACGACCGGATGGTACAGAAGACCGTTTTTGAGGACGGTTCTTTCGTCATCGCGAATTTCTCCGATTCCGACTATTCCTATCAGAACATTCATATCCCGCCGCACGACAGCATTTTCTGCGGCAAAACAGGAGCTTAACCATCTATGTTTACCTTCGGCATCATTCTGATCCTCTGCATTGTCGCATCCTCCAAAGTCACCATTCAAGGGGCCGTTGCGAAAAAAAATGTCCGCAATCAGGCGGATGCGATTTTATTCAACGGGCTCATCTTTGCCTTTGCGTCGGTTCTGTTTCTTCCGAAGCTGTTTACCTCTCCCGTATCGGCGGCAACGGTGGTCTGCGGGCTGATCATGGGTGTTCTCAGTGTCATGTTCCAATGGTCCTATGTTCAGGCCATGTCATCGGGACCTGTTTCCATGACGGTGCTGATCAACAATTTTTCCATGCTGATGCCGGTTCTTCTGTCGGTGTTTTTCTACTCGGAATCCTTCGGGCTTTTCCGGATTCTGGGACTGATCCTGATGCTGCTCTCCTTCCTCATTGACGTAAGGATCGACAAAAACAGCAAGCCGGACCGGTTCTGGTTTCTCATGACGATGCTGACCTTTTGTTCAAACGGTCTCATGAACGTCGTGATCAAGATTTTCTCCATGTCCCGGTATCAGGGGGAGATCACCGGATACGTCAGCATTGCCTATCTGACGGCGACAGCGCTGTCTCTGCTGCTGTTCCTGTTCTTCCGGGGACGGGGGATCAGAAACAGTTTTTCCGTTGACCGGCGGGTTCTGCTCTGTGCCTTCGGTGCGGGCATTCTGCTGGCCATTGCGCAGGCGCTGAATGCGTATGCTTCCGCGCATATTGAAGGGACGTTCTTCTTCCCTGTCTACAACGGCGGGGTGACGATCACCATTGCCATGATCGGGTTGATTTTCTTCCGGGAGACCTTCCCTCTGCGGAAATGGATCGGGCTGATCATCGGCGTGTCAGCGATTATCCTCATGAGTTTCTGATGATACAATTTCAGGGCTGCGGCAGATTTTCTGCGGCAGCCCTGTTGTTTTTGGGAAAACTGTTTTCTTAAAGTCCGAGCTTTTTCAGCGCAGCGATGACGCCGTCAGCATAGGGAGCAAATCCCCGATCCACGGGATGGAGGAAATCCGGGCTGAAATAAGCGGGGTCCTTGGGAATGAAAGCGGTGCAGTCGACGGCATCCATGCCGGGAATCTCTGCGGCAACGGTTTTCAGAAGCGCCGCGATGCGGTCAAAGGAGCCGTATTTCCGGGGTGTTCCGCTGTCTCCGCGCTCCACGGGCGTGAGGGCAACAATGCGGCTGTCCGGGAACTTTTCGCGTAAGGTTCTGAAGAAGCCCCATGTATTGGGTTCAAGAGTTTCCGCCGGGAGGTTGCTCCAGTCATTGGTGCCGTAGGCGGTGAGAATGACATCGGGGGTCACGGGATAGCCGCAGGCGGCAAGGCCGGGATTGAACATCTCCCCGCCGATACCGAGGTTATAAACGGAATAACCGAGGGTACGGGCCATGATCTCAGTATAGTGATCTGCCGGGTGGATAGCGTCATAGCCATGGGTGATGGAATCGCCGTAAATGAGCATGGTCTTTTCGCGGCGCACGGGGATGAAGGATGCTCCGTCATCAAGGGAAAGACTGAAAAGCTCGCCGCGGCAGAGCATGGGGAAAATGATCTCCACGGTCTT
>JAKSPR010000017.1 GCA_024404655.1 Clostridia bacterium
CATACTGCCATCCCTCCCTCCGCCTGCCTGTTTTCATAATACCGTACCGCCACCGCCGCCGCCATGGGACAGAGGAATAATCCGCTGATGCCGAACAGCTTTGCACCGAGATACATGGAAAAGAGCGCAAGCAGCGGATGAATCCCGATGTGCCGTCCCACGATCCGCGGCTCTATGATCTGCCGTACAACGGAAATGATAACCCAAAGAAGTAATAATCCCGCCGCCCGGACCCCGTCTCCGTCAAGAAGCGCAAAGACCGCCCACGGAAGCAGGACCGTCCCTGTCCCCAGCACCGGCAGAAGGTCGATCACCGCAATGATCGCCGCCGCTCCGAGCGCATAGGAAATGCCGAGCAGGATAAAACCGAGGTATAATTCCGCAAAGGTGATCAGAATGATAATTGCATAAGCCCGCCCGTATAAAAGCAGCGTTGCCGCAAGAGAACTTTTCAGACTGTCAAGCAGTCTGGACATCCGGTTCGGAAATCTTTTGACAAGCCATACCCCGATTTTCTGCCAGTCCGCCGTCAGATAGACCGCCGCGATCAGCCATACCGCCAGAAACAGAAAGATCTGCGGAAATGCCGCAATGAAGGTCCCGAACAGCGAAGGAAGCTTTGCCGTCATTTTGGAGGCAGCATCCCCCAGCATCCCAATGAGCAGATCATCCGCAGATTCCAGCGCATGAAAGAGGATCCCCTCACCATCCCCATTCTCAAATCCCGGAAGAGAGGTCACAAAACCCTGAAAATCCCATAGCATCCCATCCAGCCGCTGACTGATGACCCCGATGTTGTCCCCAAGATACGCAAAGAAGCTTCGTCCCTCTGTAATCAGACTGTTTCCCAGCATGCAGAGAAGGGCAATCAGCCCTCCTGCGCTGACAAGGACCAGAAACACAGCCCAGATCCCCCGCATCCGGCCCCGCCGCCGCGTCAGCCTGTCAAGCCGGTCGAGGGGTTTCTGTAAGGCCATGGCCAGCAGCGCTGCCAGCAGAAAGGGCAGAACCGGCTTCCATAACCACCGGAAAAACAGATATGTTCCGAAAAACAAAAGTATCCCCAGCAGCAGAAGATATAAGACCCGCTGCCATCCGCGCTCCGGCATGTCGAAAATTCCCATAAAAATTCCCCGCTCCGTCATTTTGAAATTCTTTTCAGAATTCAGTATACGGTGCGGGGAAGTGTTTTTATGCGCTGTCCGGCGGGCTTTTGAGCATCAGATTTCGATTGTCAGATTATCATAGGCCGGAATGATGTGGTCCATGGCGAACCGTGCGGCAAGAAGCTCGCGGTTTGTGTGCAGCGTGCGGGCCATGTGGTTGACATAGATCACCCCGCCCTCTTTCAGCACATGATGGGAGCCGACCAGAGATTTCACCAGTTCTTCCACCATGCGGATGTTGTTGTGCTCAAAGACACGGAAGTCATTTTCCAGATCACCGACGGTGCAGTCAAAGATCATCGCATCGAATTTCACATGCCGCATGAAGTGATAGGCACCGTTGAGCAGCCACGCACCGTCACAGCCCCAGAAGAATGTTTTGTCCGTGTCCGTATCGGTGATGACATAGTGGACGGGCTGTTCCTCTTTGTCGGCGGTGGAGTGGTTTGCCGGCAGCGCCGTCACGGAATAGTGACCGAAGGAAAAGGTTGCGTAAAGTGGGATGGGAGCAAAGTGCAGGTTTTCAGTCTCGGACAGATACTTTTCGACCGTAGGATAAGCATGCACCGTAACCGGTCCGTTCGCTTCCTTTGCCAGACGAGAAATTGCATCGGCATTGAAATGGTCGTCATGAGAATGGGTAACGAGAATGTCCTTTACCCCCCTGTAAAGACCGGAGTAACCGAAGGTGGAGGCAAATTCGTATACGCAGGGTCCGCAGTCGATCATCAGATCGTCACAGACCTTCGCCGCTGTCAGACGGCGGAATTCGGGATCAGCGCTTGCCGCTTTCGGGTCCCAGTCAGCGGCACCCGTGCCGAGGAAATGAATGGTTGTCATCGTGAATCATCCTTCTTTTTGAAAATTGTCATGTTTCAGGTAATAAAGCCTCCGTTTGTGCCGAGGACCTGTCCCGTAATGAATGAAGCATCATCGGAAGCAAGAAACGCAGCCGCAGCCGCCACATCTTCCGGCGTTCCCAATCGTCCGGCAGGCGTTTCTTCTGCCAGTTCTTTCAGCGTTTCTTCATCGTAGCAGTTCAGCATATCGGTCCTGATCACGCCTGGCGCAATGGCGTTGACTGTCACCCCGGAGGGCGCAAGCTCCAGCGCAAGCCCTTTGGTAAAGCCGATCACAGCTGCTTTGGATGCAGAATAGAGCACTTCACAGGAAGCTCCCGTCACACCCCACATGGAGGAAATGTTGATGATACGCCCAAAGCGGTTTCGCACCATGCTGTCGTAAACCGCCCGGCAGGTAAGAAATGTCCCCCGGACGTTCACACCGAAGATGCGGTCAAAGTCCTCCGCTTTTGCATCCGCAAGCACCCCGGCCTGCGCAATGCCGGCGTTGTTGATAAGTATATCCGGCAGACGGTAAAAGACTGCCTCCACACGGGAAAACAGTGCTTTGACGTCTTCTTCCACGGATACATCGGCACAGAACGCGGCGCAGGTGACACCGCCCGCCGAAAGCTCTCCCGCGATCCGCTCCGCATCACCCAGACGATGATGACAGACAAGAGCCACATCCATACCGTTCCCTGCCAGCCGTCTTGCAATGGCTTCTCCGATTCCACGGGATGCTCCGGTCACAAGGGCTAATTTCCGTCCGTTCATCATGCCAGTACGGAGAGGATGACCTGCGTGTAGATGCGCGCAAGGAAATCGTTGGGATGATTGATGTTGTTGCCGGTCATATCATAAAAATGCTTCTTTGCGAGCAGCGCTTTGTGCATGGAGGTCACAGGGACCAGTTGAGCGCGTGCGCCGTAATCCCGGCAGATTTCCGCAAACAGCGGCTCGTGTTCCTCATGGTTGCCCACAAAGGTGGATGCCAGAGGATTGGGCAGGGTGGTGGAGCAGATGAGAAATTCGCAGTCGGGATTGATCGCAAGAGTTTGTTCCATCATGGTGCGGATGTTTGCCGCAACGACCTTTGCGTCAATTTTTCCGGAGGCATCGTTCATGCCGAAGCCGATGAACATGACGTCGGGACGTTCACCCGCAAAATCCTTTGGCAGCTGCTCACAGCCCCAGCCGGAGACCGTCCCGCCGACCGCATGGTTGACATAGCGGATTTCGGAACCGTATTTTGCTTCCAGCGCAAGTACGGTCATCTGGGGGAACATGGGCGTGTATGGCGGAACATGGATGCCGGGATTGCCGCTGGAATTGGCACCCGTTGTGATGGAGTCGCCGAACCAGCAGAAGGAAACAGGCTTTCCATCAGCAAGCAGTTTTTTGACACGAGGGAGTTTTCCTGCGTCTCCCTTGGGAATAAAGCCGTCCCATGCGTCCTTGTGACGGTAGGTCACACAGTATTCCTGCCCGTGGAAGAAGCTGCCTTCCCGGAATAGGAGGAATCCACCGCCCTCGCAGAGAAAATGCGGCTGCGGTAAAGATTCGTCAAACAGCTGATAGTCATCCCATCCAAGACGTGCAATCGCGGAATCAGCGGGAATGACCAGTGCACCCCCTTCAAGCAGATAGTCTTTCCCGGCTTCAAAGGTCTTCTCTCTGCGCATGTCGGTCACAGAGAGAATTTCTTCTGCATGGTATAACAGCGGGATCCGGAGCGCAGCGGCTTTGTCAGCACCTTTTCCCGCCAGCGGCAGAAAGCTCTCTTCATAAACAGTATCACCGGACCAGACAGGCGCGATCAGCTGTGCAAGGTCTTTGGGTGCAGTATGATTCATCATAGCGGTTGTTCCTTTCTTGTTCTGTCTGCGCCCCTTGGCGGAACGCAATGAATTCCATTAACAGTATGATACCTTCAAATGCCGGAAAAAGCAAGCCTTTTTTGAAAAATTTTCCGAAAAACAGAATAATGGGCCCAAAAGAGCCCATAATCCGGGTATCACCAATGAAAAAAGGAGAATCGACATGCCGAAATCCGGAACATCGTATCTATTAAGACTGCTTCTTTGCCTGTGCAGCTGTTTTCTGCTCTGCATATCTGCTCTGTCCACGCTGCCCCGGAATGGTGAAGAGCAGATGGCAGAACGTTTTATCCGTCTCCACGTACTTGCCAATTCCGACGACGAAGGTGATCAGATGCTCAAACTGCAGGTCCGTGACGCGATTCTGCAAAAACTCGGTCCGGATCCCCTTGTCTCCACCATGGATGAGGCAAAACAGGAACTCCTTACCCGTCTGCCCGAACTGACAAAAACAGCGGAAGACACCATCCGCTCCGCCGGATATTCCTACCCCTGTACTCTCACCCTGACCAAAGAGCATTATCCCGCTAGAACTTATGAGAATATCACGCTTCCCGCCGGAGAGTACCATTCTCTCCGGGTGCTGATCGGGGCAGCAGAGGGCCATAACTGGTGGTGCGTTCTGTTCCCGCCGCTGTGCCTCTCTCTGGCGACGGAGACCATAGAAGAAAAAGATTCCCCTGCTGTCAGACAGGTATCTGCCGCCGATACGAAAGACACCGCGCTCCCCGATACCGGGGAACAGCTTCTGTCCGCAGGTTTTACACCGGAGGAAGTACGCATACTGTCAGAGGGGAATACGAAAAAGGTCATTGTGAAATTCCGGATTGTCGAATGGCTCCGCGCTTGGATTCGCGGAATGTCCGCAAATCTGATCACTGAGCGCTGATATAGTCCCATCAGGCATTCCGGCGTCTGCTGCGGCCGGCCACGTTCTGGGTGCCGTCCTGCATCTCACTGATGTGCTCCAGCGCCAGTCCCGTGCCGTTCGCAACACATCGGACGGGATTTTCGGCGATGCGGCAGGTAAGCCCCGTAGCCTTTGCCATCCGCTTGTCCATACCGGAGAGCAGCGCTCCGCCGCCGGTGAGAATAATGCCGGAGGCAGCAATATCGGAAAGCAGCTCCGTGGGTATTTTTTCAACGACCCGGCAGACCGTGTCCATGATCTGCTGGGCGGGTTCTTCCACGGCTTCCATGATCTCTCTGTTCGTTACGACGATCTTTTTCGGAAGTCCTTCGATCAGACACCGGCCTTTGACTTCCATGGACTTTTCGCTGTCCCCGGCCCAGACGGTACCGATCTTCATTTTGATCTCTTCCGCCATACGGTCGCCGATGAACAGATTGTGCTTTCTGCGCATATAACGGATGATCGCATCGTCAAACTTGTCCCCGGCACACTTGATGGAATCGGAAACCACGATACCGCCCATGGAGATGACAGCCACATCGGTGGTTCCGCCGCCGATGTCCACGACCATGCTGCCGCGGGGAGCATCAATGTCAATCCCCGCACCCATGGCAGCCGCAACAGGCTCTTCGATCAGAAATGTCTTTGACGCACCAGCCTGCGTTGCCGCAGCGACCAGAGCACGTTCTGCCACGTCCGTGATGCCGCTGGGTACACAGATAACCATGCGGGGACGATAGGCCATGGAACCCAATGCCCGCCGCAGACACCACTGCAAAAGGCACAGCGTCATGTCATAGTGACTGATGACACCATCCCGCATGGGACGAATGGTCGTGATATGGGGAGGCGTTCTGCCGATCATCGCTTCCGCTTCCCGCCCGATTTTCTTGATCTGACCCGTTTCGCAGTCGCAGGCAACGACAGACGGCTCTTCCAGAACGATTTTCTTCCCTTTTACATAGATGAGGACCGAAGAGGTCCCAAGATCAATACCGATATCTCTTGCCATAGAAAGATTTCCTTTCCGCAAAACGCATTTGCCCGAAGTGTTTATATTCTCTGCTGACCCTTGTCCGGCTGCAGAAGGGTTTTGGCGGCTGTGACGCAGACCACACATTCCGCCCCCGTCCCTTTTAACAGTGCTGTGCAGCTATGCAGCGTCGCACCCGTGGTGATAACGTCATCCACGAGGAAAACCGCTTTGCCGACGGGAGCAGCAGTCTTTGGATTCCATGAATAACTGCTTTGTGCATTCTCACGCCGCCCGGCAGCAGTCAGTTCTTTCTGCGCAGCAGTTTTCTCCGCATGGATAAAGAACGGCATACAGGGAATCCCAAGAAGATGCGAGATGCGCCGTGAAAGCGTTTCGCTCTGATCGGTGCCCTGTTCGTTTTCGTGTTCCGGTGAGCGGGGAGGGTACGTGATGATCCAACGGTCCCGCAGCACACCATGCTCCTTGATCGCCGCATCACCGAGCAGCGCCATCTGATTTGCAAGAAACGCCGCCGTGTCCCGATCAGGACGCTTTTTCATGCGGAACAACATCCCCCGCAAAACCGGTGTGCGGTAGGGAACCAGATGATAATAACCGTCCGCCGGAGAAGATGACGGCACGGATGCCCCGCACCGGCATTCCATCCCAACCTTTCCGCAGACAGGACAGGGAACAGAAAGCGCTTCCATCCATTGCACAAGACAGGAGGGACACAGAAAACGGTTGGCGGAAAGCGTTTCATGAATCTCCCCGCAGCCTACACAGCGCCGCGGATAAAAGAGATGCACCCCTGCATCAAAAAGAGCGTCAAAATTCAGCTTCATTTCTGATCGTACTGATTCAGAAAATACGGCAGCCCGGTATAACGCTTGGTCTGACGGTTGTTCTGAACCATTTTGTATACGGTTTCTTCGTCTCCCACCATGATCACCATCCGCGCCGCACGGGTGACGGCGGTATAGAGCAGATTACGCGTGAGCAGCTTCATCGTGTACTTGTAGACTGGCAGAATGACGACCGGATATTCCGAACCCTGACTTTTATGCACCGTCACGGCATAGGCGTGCTCCAGCTCGTCCAACATCGTGAAATCGTAGGTCACTTTACGGTCATCGAAGTTGATGTTCATGGTTTCTTCCTGTATGTTGATCCGCTCGATGACCCCGATATCGCCGTTGAAAATGCCGATGCCGGCCTGCATTTTGCCCATCACTTCCCGTTCCCAGGGAATATCGTAATTGTTCTTGATCTGCATGACCTTGTCCCCCTCACGGAAGATGATGTCACGGCTCTTCTTTTCTTTTTTCGCTGGTGTCGGAGGATTCAGAACGGCCTGCAGCTTCACATTGAGCATTTCCGTTCCGGCTTCCCCTTTGCGGGAGGGCGTAATGACCTGAATCTCGCCCCGGATCTGTTCCCCGTAGGCTTTCGGCAGACGCACGGCACAGAGACTTGCCACCGTTTCCGCCGTCTTTGCATCGTTTTCACAGGGCAGGACGAAAAAGTCTTTGTTTTTGGTATGCAGGTCAGGATCTTCGCCGTTGTTGATGGCATGGGCATTGGTGATGATCAGACTTTTCTGTGCCTGACGGAAAATTTCCGTCAGATGGACCGTAGAAAACCGGTCACTCTCGATCAGATCGTTGAGCACATATCCCGCGCCTACCGGCGGCAGCTGATCGGCATCACCGATGAGAATCAGCCGAGCTCCAGGATGAATGGCTTTCAGCAGCGCATCCATGAGAAGAATGTCGATCATGGATGCCTCATCGATGATGATGACGTCCTGTTCCAGCAGATTGTTTTCATCCCGCCGGAAGTGAGGCTCCAGATCCCCCGTGTACTCCATTTCAAGCAGACGGTGAATGGTCTTCGCTTCCACCTGCGTCGCTTCGGACATCCGCTTGGCAGCTCGTCCGGTGGGCGCGGCAAGAGCAATTTCCAAGCCCATTTCGTCAAAGATCCGCATGACCGCTTTGATAACGGTTGTTTTACCGGTACCGGGACCGCCCGTCAGAATCATGACGCCGGAATCTAAAGACATGGCGATGGCTTTTTTCTGGAGTTTTGCATATTCAATGCCTTCTTCCAATTCCGTTCGCTGGATCCAGCGGTCCGTGTCAGAAGCAGACAGACGCACACAGGTCTTGTCAAGCAGATCCATCTTGCGGCAGACATAAGTTTCCGCTTCGTGATATTCTTTCAGATAGAGACACTTGCGGGAACCCAATTTCTGCTCAATGAGCTTTCCTTCCTCAACCATCTGGGCAAGCGCATCTTCCGCATCGTTCTGCTCAATCCCCAGCATCTGCATCACACCGGGAATCAGCTTTTCTTCGGGCAGAAAAACATGCCCGTTCTGGAACGCATTGTAGCTGCATAAATACCGGATTCCCGCCATGATGCGCGGCTGTGCATTCTTTTTCGTGCCCATATCCCGGGCGATCAGATCGGCTTTCTCAAAGCTGATGCCGTAGACCTCCTCACAGAGCAGATACGGATTCTCCTTGATGACGTCGACCGCAGACCCGCCCCAGCGGTTGTAGACACGAACAGCCGTGGACGGCCCGAAATAGTTCTGACAGAACATCATGACGGAACGGATGCCGAACTGCTCTTTGAAGTCAGCGGAAATCTCATCTGCCTTCTTCTTCGAGATGCCCGGCAGCTGCGCCAGCCAGTCCGGATGATTTTCGATGACGTCAAAGGTGTCATCCCCGAAGGCATCGACAATGGCACGGGCAGTTTTCGGCCCGATGCCTTTGATGGTTTTTGCAGAGAGATATTTCAGAATGGTGGAGGCTGTCGCCGGGAGCTGCTTTTCAAAGTAATCCACTTTGAACTGCCGCCCGAAGGACGGATGCATGACCCAGTTCCCCCACGCTTTGACGGATTCACCGACGGCGATATACGGCATGGAACCGACACAGGTAACGTAATCATCGTCGGATAACGATACTTCGCAGACCGTATACCCGTTTGCATCGTTGGAATAGATGATGCGCTCGACCACGCCTTCCAGCTCTGTCAGCTCTTTTCCTTCATCGTCACGAAGGCCTGCAAGTTCCATCGGTGAACCCTCCTTTACTTTTTATTCTATGATGATTTCCAGATTCGGATACTGCGCTGCAAAACGCAGCGCAACGGCATGGAGTGCATCGTCTCCTGCCGGGATGATGACCGTCAGCCGATCTCCCCGCCGCATGGCGGAGACCTCCGTTCGCAGACGGTATTCCGCATCACGGACGTCGGTAAGCTCGACCACCCGGTCTTCATAAACCGGATATCGGCAGAAAAACCGGGAACGCCTCCCGGTATCCGTGCAGAGCCGGTACCAGCCGAGAATCACGGCGGCAGCGGTCAGAATTTCAAAAACAACCCGGAGCAACATATCCCTTCTCTCCTGTTTTGTATCAGTCTATGTTTTCCGGGTCGTTTATGTGATTATGTAGTCAGAATGAAATTACAGAGCCTTCTTGAGGGTTTCAGCAAGATCGGTAGCTTCCCACGGAGCACCGACGTCTTCTCTGCCCATGTGGCCGTATGCCGCAACCTTGCGGTAGATCGGACGGCGGAGCTTGAAGCGGTCGATGATGGCAGCGGGACGGAGATCCATGTTCTCGGAAACGAGACGGGAAATCTCGGCTTCGTCAATCTTTGCGGTTCCGAAGGTGTCGATCAGAACGGAGACAGGCTTTGCAACGCCGATGGCATAAGCAAGCTCGACTTCGCACTTGTCAGCAAGACCGGCAGCAACGATGTTCTTTGCAACATATCTTGCAGCGTAAGCAGCGGAACGGTCAACCTTGGTCGGATCCTTACCGGAGAAAGCACCGCCGCCGTGACGTGCGTAACCGCCGTAGGTGTCGACAATGATCTTGCGTCCGGTAAGACCGGTATCACCCTGAGGACCGCCCACAACAAAGCGTCCGGTGGGGTTGACAAAAATCTTGGTGTTCTCATCAAGGAACTCAGCCGGAATGATCGGCTTGATGACGTTTGCAATGATATCTTCACGGATCTGGGAGAGAGGCGTTTCCGCATCATGCTGGGAGGAAACGACGATCGCATCCACACGGACGGGAACATTGTTTTCGTCGTATTCTACCGTAACCTGGGTCTTTCCGTCGGGACGGAGGTAGGGCAGCGTGCCGTTCTTGCGGACTTCGGTCAGACGAAGAGCAAGCTTGTGTGCAAGGGAGATGGGCATCGGCATCAGTTCCGGAGTCTCGTTGCAGGCGTAGCCGAACATCATACCCTGGTCGCCGGCACCGGTGTCAAAATTATCGGTGAGTTCACCCTCTTTTGCTTCCAGCGCTTTGTCGACGCCCATCGCAATGTCGGGGGACTGTTCGTGAATGGAGGAAAGGACAGCGCAGGTGTCGCAGTCAAAGCCGTACTTTGCACGGTCATAACCGATCTCACGGACGGTTTCGCGGACAATATTCTGCAGGTCGATGTTCGCTTTGGTGGTGATTTCGCCCATGACGCAGATCATGCCGGTGGTGGCAAAGGTCTCGCAGGCGACACGGGACATGGGGTCCTGTGCAAGCATAGCGTCCAGAATCGCATCGGAGATCTGGTCGCAGATTTTGTCGGGATGTCCTTCGGTAACGGACTCAGAGGTAAAGAGCTTTCTCATTCTTTGTTTTCCTTTCGTTTCATCAGAATTTCGCATATCAAGGGTCCGAAAATCATTCAGACCATAAATAAACCCTCGCTGCTTATCGCACCGAGGGGCAGAACATACGCATAGGCTATATTCTCATCTCTCAGGAATTGGCACCTTTACAGAAAAGATTTCCGTCAGGTTGCCGGGCTTCATCGGGCCAGTCCCTCCGCCACTCTTGATAAGCATATAATAGTATATCATATTATCAAACAAAAGGCAATAGCTGTTTTTGAATATTTTGTATCTTTTTTCGAGTTCTTTTTGGGAATTCTGCAAAAGAAAGCGGAAAAGAACGTCATATTCCCGCTGTCCGATGTAAAAAAGCAAATCAGAGCAGGAATTTCAAAAATCCCAGCACCCCGTAAGAGATCAGCGTCACGATCGCTCCCGCCAGAAATACGCCGAAGAAGACCGAAACAAACGCCCGCCGTTTGTCCATTTTGAGCAGGGAGGCTACTAAAGACCCGGTCCATGCTCCGGTTCCCGGCAGCGGGATCCCCACAAATAACAGCAGGCCGAAGGTGGCATACTTTGTCACACGATCCTTGTTTTTCTCACCTTTTTCTTCCAGCCAGTTTGCAAATCGGTCAATACCGAGGAAGTGCATCCGTTTCATGAGGATCAGCACTTTGTCGATGAGCAGCAGAATGAACGGCACCGGCAGCAGATTGCCGAAACAGCAGAGCAGATAATTTGCATACCACGGCAGCCCCAGCGCACACCCTGCGGGAATCGCACCGCGCAGCTCAATAACGGGTACCATGGAGATCAGAAGTACATACAGCCAGTTTTTCATATCCGTTTCGCAAACTTCCTCTGTCCGAGTTTCTCAGCATGACGGCGGATGGCCTCAAAGGACTCATCACTGATGTCATGCTCGATTTTGCAGGCATCCTCCGCCGCCGTTTCCGGCGAGACACCGAGAAAAACGAAATATTCCGTCAAGAGCCTGTGCCGCTCATAGATTTTGGAGGCGATTTCCCGTCCCGCATCGGTTAAGATCAGAGAGCCGTCCCGCTCCATGAGAAGATATCCCCCGTCTTTCAGAAGACCGACCGCCCGGCTCACACTGGGTTTGGAAAAATTCATCGCATTCGCCACATCAAGGGAGCGAACAACGGGATTCAGTTCGGACAGCTTGAGGATCGTTTCCAGATACATTTCTCCGGATTCCTGTAATTGCATAGCGAACTCCTTTCGGAATAGAATATTTATCTTATTATAATCGAAAAATGTGAACATTTCAAGAGGAAATGGTGTTTGGACACAGATCTGCTGATAAAAAATACCTGCGGCATTTTTTTGCCGCAGGTAAAAGGGAATAGAAAGAATGGGATAAACAGAACTTACCGCTCCACAATGATCGTCTTGATTTCAAACGGTCTGAAAGCAGGGAGGACGACAACGCCGTCCTTGATTTCCAGTTCCCCGGAGACCTCTTCGAGGAGGTTGGAGACATAGACATGCTTTGCACCGGGTACGGTGAGCGTGCAGTTCGCCGCATTCCGCTCGCATTCATAGAGACGGAGAACGTAAGCATTCTCACGGTCTTCTGCGTTCTTGACGGCTTCGCAGATGATGCCGGGGGCAGAGATGGAGAACAGCTTCGGTGCATGGAGGATGCCGCTGACAGCCATAGCCGGAACATTCAGCGCATAAGCGGGCTTGACAACGGTGTCCGCGTCAAAGCTGCCGACATGGGGCAGGAGGGAGTAAACCGTCTTGTGAACACCGTAGTCGGTGATCGGGTCAGGACGGCAGCCGCCCTGGACAATGGTCAGACGCATGTCGCTGCCTTCGCAGGAGATACCGTACTTGCCGTTGTTCAGCACAGCAACACCGTAACGGGTCTCGGAAATATCGGACCACTTGTGATTGCAGACCTCAAACTTTGCAGCTTCCAGAGGCGTGTTGCGGGTGGTGGGACGGTCAACATGACCGAACTGAATTTCATTCTTGAAGGTTGCGGAACGGACATTGACGTCAAAGCCGGCCTTGATCAGGTGGTGACGCTCGTGCCAGTCAATCTTCATTTCAAAGTCAATGCGGGGATTCTTTGCATAGAAGACCGTGTCAATGATGGCAGAGGACTTCTTGCCGATCTTGTACTGAGCACGCACACGGTATTCCACGCATCCGTCGGAGACGACGTCACGGGAGATCAGGGAGGTGACGGGAGAGAGCTTCTTGAAGATATCGTCTTCAATTTCCCAGTTGTCCCATGCGGAGGGCATATTCTCACCGAACCACAGGGTGCCGAGGGGTGCACCGGCGGGATTGCGGACTTCACGGCCGCCGGGAACGCGCTTGTCCACGAGGGATGCGATGCTTCCCGCTTCATCGAAAACAACGTCATAATACGGGGTAACGAGCGTATTGCCGTCTGCCTTGAATACGGATGCAGCAGCGGCGGGAGCTGTCTTCATTGCACAAGCGGCTTCCATCGCAGGAATTCTGACAGCGGCAGCAGTCTTCTCGCAGCCTTCCATATCCGTGTAGACCTGGGTCTCCATACCGTCAAGACCGAGAGCACCGTCGATCACGGCGATATCATCACGGTCAAAGGCAAGGGGATTGTAGAAAGACATAACGGAATTGTCTGCTTTGGTCATGGAATCGACAAAGCCTGCGGTGATTTCCTTGGTATCCGCGATCATCTTGCGCATCTCGGGAATGGCAATGTCGTAAACCTTGGTAATGCAGGTGCCGGGGAGAATATCATGGAACTGGTTCTTGAGCAGCGTCTTGTAAAGCACGTCATGGCTGTCCGCCGTGGGCTTGCCGGAGAGAACATTGAACAGTTCCATTTCGTAAAGTGCGATTTCAGCCTGACGGTTGTTCTGCTTGACTTCGTGCATGGAAGTCAGGGTACCGCGGTGGAGTTCGAGATAAAGCTCACCGTCATAGACCGGCAGACGATCACGGTCTGCTTCCAGTTCCTGCATGAAGGAGGATGCGGTCACAGGATGAATCTCCGGCATACCGGGGAGATCCTTGGTACGGGAGAGGAATTCCAGCTGACCGAAGGTCGGTCCGCCGCCGCCGTCGCCGAAACCATAGGCAGCCAGTCTGCGGTCTGCGGAATGTTTGTCACGGATATCACCGACCGCTCTTGTCAGGGTGGTGACATCGGGCATCAGGTGCATGACGTTCAGATGGGTGAGGACTTCCGTGCCGTCGATACCGCGCCAGAGGAAGGTATCCGCTGGGAAGTGGTTCAGATCAGCCCAGCTCATCTTGGTGGTGTAGAAGTACTTGACCCCGGCACCATGCATGATCTGGGGAATCGCACCGTTGTAACCGAAGGTGTCGGGCAGCCAGAATGCATCGGAGCGGTAACCGAGCTCCTTCTCCGTGAAGCGCTGACCGTAGAGGAACTGACGGACCATAGCTTCACCGCCGGTGATGTTGCAGTCACATTCGACCCAGACACCGCCGTTGGGCTCATAACGGCCTTCAGCTACCTTCTGTTTGATGCCTTCAAAGATTTCGGGATAATAGTCCTTCATCCATTCCAGGTGCAGAGCAGAGGACTGAATAAAGGTGTAATCGGGATAGATATCCATCAGGTTCAGTGTTTCGGAATAGGTTCTTGCACACTTGCGGATGGTCTCGGAAACGGGCCAGAGCCATGCAGTATCCATGTGGCTGTGACCGATGACGCCGACGTGACCCCGCATGGTTTCGGGATGCTCGGTTTTTGCAAGGGCGGGAGCCAGCTTTTCACGCATCACAGCGCAGGCTTCGTGCAGGTCCTCGTCATCCGCGACGTTTACATCACCGATGAGATAGGGGAACGCATTCATCAGAGCTTCATGAGCACGGAGCGCAAGGAAGTTGTTGTCTTTCAGACGTGCCATCTGGAGAACGGTTGCAAGATCGAAGACGAAATCACGCATCAGCTCATCCACAATCGCGAAACGGATGCCATGATAGGTGTGATCGAAATTGCCGAAGGGCTTTGTCTCGTCAGCACCATAGTTTTCGTAGGGATAGCAGCCGTAAGCTGTATGTCCGGCGTAACATTCAAATGCCAGTTTGTAGGTAGTTCCAGCCTTTGCACACTTGTCCACGAAGAACGCGGAGTGCATGCCGCCGAGGAAGTTGTTCTTGGAGTTGATGATACCGGCAGGCTTGCCGTTCCGGAAGCAGAGGATTTCGACAGCTTCTGCTTCGGGGATCGCGCAGAGCATCTTGCCGTCAGCTTCTGCGGGAACCGTGAATTCGGTTTCCAGCCAGATATTTTCATATTCGCCTCCCCACTTGGTGCCGGGTGCAGCGGGCTTGCAGAGAGATGCTTCCGGCGGAACACGGAGGTGTTCAGCGGTCATAAGAGAATCGACAGTTTCGGCACGGCCGATCTCACGGAACATCTTTGCTGCATAGAGTTCCAGAATATTGTCGAACTTGGTGTAAGTCCGTTCAATATACGCATTTTGGTTCATTGCCATAACAGATATATTCCTTTCCGAAATGTTAATATGGTCGGGATCGGGTTCTTTGGGAAAACCCACGATACTATGATACCATACAGCCGACGTTCTGTCAAGGAAAAATTCACATGGTCTGTGAAAGATCACATACTATATGAAAAAACCTTGCTGCCGGAATCACGGCAGCAAGGCGGAAATGATATAGGTTTTTCAGCGTTCCTCGCGGAAGTATGCCAGACCCAGACTTGCCGGAGGCTGGTTTTCTTTCTTTCTGCGCAGACTGGTGATGATCAGAACGATGATGGTGATGGCGTAGGGCAGCATTTTGAAGATCTCCTGGCTGGAACGGGTAAGACCGCTCATGTAGAAGTTCATCCAGTAGAGGATACCGAACAGGTATGCACCCCAGATGGCATTGACGGACTTCCATGTGGTGAAAATGACCAGTGCCAGAGCAAGCCAGCCCAGACCTTCAATGGTGCCGTCGTTTGCCCAGGTACCTTTGGTGTAGTCCATGACGTAATAAAGACCGCCGAGACCGCAGATACCGGCACCGATACAGGTTGCAAGGTACTTGTAGACCGTGACATTGATACCGGCAGCATCAGCCGTTGCAGGGTTTTCGCCAACAGCACGGAGATTCAGACCCGTGCGGGTACGGCTTAAGAAGACCTGCATCACAATGGCGACGATAATGGCAAAGTATACAAGGAAACCATAGGAGAAGAAGATGTTGCCGAAGGTGCCGAGGGAGGCCAGAGCCGGGATGTTGGCACGGAAGGCGTTGGAGGTCGCCGCGACGGAAATCTGACCGACACCACCGGCCAGCTTGTTCAAAGAACCGCCGAAGAAGTTGCCCACGCCTGAACCGAAGATGGTCAGCGCAAGACCCGTGACGTTCTGGTTGGCACGCAGGGTAATGGTCAGGAAACTATAGATCAGACCGCCGAGGGCAGAGGCAAGGAACGCACAGAGAAAGGCAATGATGACACAGACGATGGGATTGGGTGTTTCCACTGCACGCTCATAGAAAAACGCGCCGGTCAGGGAGGCGATACTGCCGAGGTACATGATGCCGGGAACACCGAGGTTCAGGTTACCGGTTTTCTCGGTCAGGATTTCGCCGATGGAGCCGAACATGATGACCGTACCGAAGTAGATGGCGGCCTGCAAAAGGGAAATCAGAGAAGATAACGTAATCATTTTGCGGATTCCTCCTTTGTTTCGGTTTCGGTCTTGGGAGCAGAGACAGCAGCTGCAGATGCAGCAGGCGCGTCTGCCGTGTGATGTTTGCCGCGGAAGACGAGCTCATAGTTGATGAAGAATTCGGAACCGAGCACGAAGAACAGGATGATACCCTGAATCATCTCGGAGGCATAGTCATTCAGATTGAAGACCGATGCAATTTCGCCCGCACCTTTTTCAAGGAAAGCAAGGAGCAGGGAGAACAGAATCATCACAAAGGAGTTGAATTGGGAAAGCCATGCAACGATGATGGCCGTAAAGCCGCGTCCGCCGGCCGTGTTGGTGGAGATCGTGTGGCTCGCACCGGAGACTGCAATGAAGCCGGACAGACCGCAGATCGCACCGGAGATGATCATGGTGCGGATGATGACTTTGGCGACATTGATACCGGCATAACGCGCGGTATTCTCGGATTCACCGACGACCTGGATTTCGTAGCCCTGCTTGGAGGAACGCAGATAGAAGAACATCGCAACGGTCAGAATCAGAACAATGACCACGTTCCAGCCGTATTCCAGTCCGAATAATTTTCCGAACCAACCGGCGTGCGTGTCGCCGTT
>JAKSPR010000170.1 GCA_024404655.1 Clostridia bacterium
CAGATACTCCCGTCTCGATGCAGCAGGTCCTGTTCCAGTGCCAAAGAGGACAGCCACAGTGCGTTCCCACTGTCCGAATAGCGGATCTGCGTTAGCACACTCCTTGCTTATTTCGAGGATCCGTCTGTTAAGTTCTTTTAGGGTACCGTGTTTCTTCTCGCTCCTTTTCCTGTTCCTGCTGTAACTGCTCAATCTGCTTCTTATAGATTTAGATGCCTTGAACGCGTTGTGTCGATACGATATGATATGATAGTTTACTTCTCCTTTTTGACCTATCTCTTAGTCTGGTTGACGCTCCAAAACGGCCTATTATTTCGCGTGTTTTAGACCTAATTTTTCCTGTAGAATAAGGAAAAATGAGAAATATCCCCCCCGGGGGGATATTTCTCATTTCTAACTTTTGTTACTCCAATAATCTGCTGGACTCATTAACATATTAATATGTTTTCTGGAAATGAAAGATAAACAGCTTAAGAAGGTGAACCTCAGTTGTTTATTTATCAATCAAGATCAGCAAGTGTGCTGTAAAGTTTTTCAGCACTGGATATAAACTTAGCCTCTTTTTTCTCATAATTTGATGCGTATTCAGACTTCTTTGCTGCAAGAAGGTCACGCACAAAATAGTATGCGCGGTTGAAACCGGAGGAGTAGAGAGTAGAGATGTCATAATTCTTGCCGTCCATGATATAATCAAGCATCTTGATGGAGCGCTCATCTCTGGTATACTTTGTTTTGAGCGCAATATCATAGAAGGCTGGAACAACCGATTTTCTGCTTTCAGCTGCCATCGCTTCGGAAACGGCACCGATCATTTCAAGGTTTTGGGCAGTCTTGGGAATACAGAGGACAGAATAATTGTCAAGTGCGTTTGAGTGGTAGGATTCCTGGGATTCATCGAGCTTCGGATAAGGAAGAATACCGAAATCCACATCCATGTCACGCAGATCGTTGAACAGTGTGATCATACGCATCTGGGCAAAGAGCGCCTGACTGTTGGAAAAGATCGTCTGTTTTTCATCATAAATTCCGGCATCAATGATCAGAGCACCGGGATTTTCATAATACAGACGGTAGAGCTTTTCAAAGGCACCGACTGCCTTGGGATTGTTCAGAAGATACTCAAATCCGCCGTCTGTCTCTTTGACGATTTTCAGATCGAAGGCGGGGAAATAGGCATCACATCCGGTGACATTGTCGCCCAGGAAGCCATAAAGGTCCTCCTGATCTGCTTTACCGTCACCGTTCAGATCCTTGTAGATATCTTTGCTGGTATTGTAAAGATAATCAATTGTCCATTTGCCTGTTTCAACAATATCATAAAGGTCGTCATCGAGCATATTTGCGGCAAGCTGCTTGTTGAATAAGAATACGTATGCGAGCTGGAACGCAGTGATACAGGTATCATTGACAGCGGTATACAATTTTCCGTTGACACTGAAGGCCGAGTTGACATCATGCGCCCACCAGGGCTGGGAAAGATCGGTATAGGGAATATCATACCAGTTCTGGAAGCATCCCTGAAGCACAAGGTTGCCTGCAAGATAGACAAACAGCGCAGCCGTATCAAATACATCATCGCCTGCAAGAATCGACTTTTTGACATAGTTGGGCTGAGCTTCATTGTTGTTGTTCATGACAGTCACAACAGGTGTGATGTGGACGTTGAAACGGTCTTCCAGCATCCGGTTGCGGCGGAAAACAGCATCGTTTGTGATCTCACCTGTCTCACTTTCAGCCTGGAATTCGTACCCGTAACGATCGGTAACGGATACACGGTATTCAGCACCGCCGAAATCCAGTTCCGGTACACTGTCAAGCGGCTTGTTGACGTCTTCTGTGACAACAGCCTCTGTCTGCGGCGAATTCTGTTCTTTGGGCTGTGTTTCGGCAGACACTGTGTTTGTATCGCCGCAGGCAGTCATGGCAGCACTGCCGACAGAAAGCAGGGAAAGGAGCATGCAAAGTATACGCTTGTTCATTTTAGTTCCTCCTTGCGGTGTTCACGTTTTTTTAAATTATATCATAGTTATCTTGAAAAATCAATATCATGTTCCAAGGTAACAACAAAGCTACCGCATATTTGATTATGCAGTAGCTTTGATATTATTGACGGATTTGTTTACTGAGCGTTGTTCAGCATATCTTCATACGCTGCGATACGCTTCTCGATGGACTTGCGCAGCTTCTTTTCTTTACTCTCAAAGTAAGACCCATAACCTTTGGTGGATTTCAGATACTCGCCCATGGTGTAGATATAGTCGCTGTCGCCATACAGCAGCATGCCGTCACCGCGGATGTTCTTCATCATAAGGTCCAGCATTTCACCGCTTTCATCGTCCGTCGTATATTTGGTCTTAATGGTATTCTCATAGCAGACCGGCAGCACTGTCTTGTAGCCCTCTACTGCATAAGCAGCGGTAATCAGCGCTGCACAGCCAGCATCGGATGCTGAGACCGGTATTGCCCATGGGTCAGGCAGGTAGGAAGTGCAGTATTCAGCCTGATTTTCATCAGCCTTGAACGGAGGAAGAATACCATAGGCAAATTTGGCGTCACGCAGATGTTTCTGAGCACCGAGTGTGTTTGCACCGAACAGTGTTGTTCCCTGAACAAAGTAGATACTGTCCCAGTCACCGTTGATATTGCCGGCGGATGAGTTCAGTTCGCGCATTGTGTCCATGATCTTCTGGCATGCATCAGGCTTATCGTAGACAATCAGTGAATAGGAACCGTCATCTTTCATGGTAAGGAGGGGCAGTTCAAAAGAGGGGAAGGAATCGATCCAGCTCGCCATGTTATAGCTGTCCATACCATAGAGATCATTGTCATCGGCTGTACCGTCACCGTTAACATCATAATAGAAATCCTTGCAGAGAGACAGTACATGATCTGCCGTCCATTTACCGTCACGGACCGTCTGGTACAGGTCTTCCATATCATAGGTGGAAGCAAGATCCTTGTTGAAGAAAATCGCAGCAACGGCATTGAACACGCGGGAAGTGTTCATGAAACCGGTTGCAATATAGTAATGTCCCCGGTAAGCATACATCTGCATTTCGCTGCCGAAGAACCACGGTTTTGTTGTGTCAATGCAGGAAAAATTCGTCAGGTCTTCGTAAAAACCCTGGGAGGTGTAGGTGGAAGTTCCGGTGTTCCAGTTTTCAACAATATCTGCAAAGTAATCACCGGACAAAAGGTTGGTGTTGAGGAGCTTATGAGATACACCCCAGTCTGTGCTTTCTGCCCAGTCAAGATATTCGATCTTAACGTTGAAACGTTCTTCAACAGCGCGTTTCTGTGCATAGGTTGCATCATTGAGGTTTTCACCGTCCTGCTCAGAGGCCAGGTGACCTTCGCCGCAGTCTCTAACCCAGATTTTGACAGTTTTTCCGTCAAATGATGTTTCGGGCAGATTGTCTGCGATATTGGCAGAAGAGTATTTCATGCGCTCAAGGAAGCTCATTTCAGTATAGTCAGTGGGGGTATCTGTAGCAGATGTGTCAACTGCTTCAGGTGCTTTCTGAGTTTCGGGAGCGGGAGCGGGAGCTTCGGTCCCGCAGGCTGTTGCAGCGGTTAACAGCAGGGGAATCAAAGCCAGCAAAAGCGAACATCTTTTCATTGTATATTTCCTTTCTCTGAGAATAATTACTGATTTTCCGCAGCCATGATGTTGGCATACAGCTTATCAATGACTTCGACGACCGCCTTTTCAGCTTTCATATAATAAGAGGCGAAGTCACTCGTGTTCTGTGTCAGCATCTGCTTATAGCCGTAGAAGGTCTGACTTGACTGTTCTTCAAAACCGAGATAGTTTGCGCCGACATCACAGATCAGGTCTGCATTGATGATATCCGGCATTTCAAGAGATTCGATATTACGGGAGGATTTGCCGCAGGACAGTGTCTCAAAGCAATCTCAACACTGCCCGGCTTCCCCTTGTATTTCGTGTTCCTGTTTTCTTAAGGGAGAATGTCACTCTCCGAGATAGTCACAAACAGAAACTGTTTTGTCGTGATGGTTGAGTATGCCGACCAGACAGCGATAACGGTCACGTTCAAGTCTGGTGCTGTGGTTGATGGTGACAACGGGTCCTTCTGCTGCGGGATTGGTACCGGACGTGACTTTGAATGTCATGGTTTCTGTTTCCTTCATCGCATCAAAATCAAAGCCGGGAATCGTATATGCATCGCTGACACCGCTTGCAACCATTTCATAGGAAGTATCACTGTCTACAGCACGCCAGACTGTGACCGGTTTGTCAAAGTCCCATGTGAGATTTCCATGGTGGTCAGCCTTCAGGTTTGCCGGGAACTTCTCACGTTCCGTTTTCGGAATATCGGTTATTGAATAGATACAGCCGGACCTGACAGCAAAGGAGATCATGTCATCATCTTCTGCAGTATAGTCAAAGTCTGCTTTGCCCTTTGTGATCATCGGGGAATGCAGTCTGCAGATACCATCCCATGCTGCCTTGATGCAGATGGAGGTAGCAGATGCACCTTCCCATGCAGCATCAACAGTATAGCCGCCGCGTGCACAAAGTCCACGGAAAGAACCGTGATCCCAGTCATCGGGAATACACGGCAGGATGTCAATGAAGCCGGCATGGCTCTGTATGAGCATTTCTGCGACACCGGAAGTGCCGCCGAAGTTGCCGTCGATCTGGAACGGTGCATGAGTATCCCAGAGAGTCGGCAGGGTCTTTGTGCCGAGAAGATTACGATAGAGACGGTAAGCACGGGTTCCGTTGCCTGTTCTTGCCCATGCATTCAGACGGTGTGCAAGCGCCCAGCCGGTGGAAAGATCAGAGCGGAGATCGAGCGAAACCTTGGCTGCGTCAAACCATGCGGGGGTGTTCTTGCTGATCAGTGTTCCGGGATAGAGACCTACCAGCTGGGAGATATGGCGGTGATGGTATTCACCGTATTCTCCATAGAAACGTTCTTCGCGGAATTCTTTGATCTGTCCTGACCATCCGACCTGAACGGGGTCATAGCGGTCAATCTGTGTTTTCAGCTGTTCAAGGAATGCAAGGTCTTTGGCGGGCAGGTTTTCATAACCGATCTTTTCTGCAAGGATAAGGAGATCATGGGCATTTTCCCAGATCATCTGCTGGTCAAAACTGCATCCGATCGTCTGATAATACTGCTGTGCCCGGTTTGGAACCCAGTCACCGTTGAAAATCTGTTCCGGGGATGCTGAGAAGACAGAAAGCATCTTTCCATCATAGTCCCTGACACAGCGGCATAAGAACTTCGCCATTGCAAGCATGGCAGGATATGCTACTTCACGCAGAACTGCGGGATCGCCGGTGAAGAGATAGTATTCCATAAACAGTTTGGAGGTAAGTCCTCCAGTGCCGGGGCCGGAATGGGAGCCGGGGCCGGAAATGTTATAGGGATTGTTGCCGGTACCGATGGTCCAGCCGCATTCAGAGAGGTTATCGGTCTGCTGTTCAGGTACCCAGTATTTGATATAGTCACGGGCAAACTCGGAAGCCTTCGGTAAAAAGGCTTCATAATAGGAAAGATATGCCGAGAAGGTTTCCGCGAGGTTGACTGCGAATGTCGGCCAGTAGTTCATCTGAACATTGATGTTATGCCAGTAGCCGCTGCCCCACGGGGATCTGTCATGGCAGTTCCAGACACCCTGCAGATTGGCAGGCAGACAGCCTTTTCGGGAAGAAGAAATGAGCAGATATCTGCCGAACTGAAAATACAGAACCTCAAGATAATGGGAAATCTCTCCTTTACCGTAAGAGGCAAGAAGTTCATCGGTCATAACATCCGGAAGTTCCGTCTCACCGAGATCCAGAGAGACACGGCCGAACAGATTCTGATAGTCCTCTTCATGCCGCGCATAAAGGGTTTCAAAGGTTTCATCTGCAACAGCATCGAGCATCTCATCGGCGAGCGGCGCGGTGTCAAGCTTCGCGAGTTTTTTCTTGCAGTCACTTTCTGTGAAAACGGACGGCGCAAGTACATAACTTGTCTTGCCGCAGAAAAGAAACATCGTTTCGGTCGCATTCTCAATTGAGAAAATTCCGTTCTTAACTGTCAGCGTTCCGTCTGTGATGACTCGCAGACGGATTGAGAAGGTCAGCTCATAGCATTCCATGAAGCCTTCTCCTTTTGCTGTGTCACCCTCGTAAGAGACAGTCCCGCGTTTTGCGCGTTTTTCTTCTTCTGTCAGAAACGGAATTTCGAGTTTTGCCGTGAAGGAAAGCGGTTTCCCGGATGTGACCTTTCCGACGAGCATTTTATCGGGATAAGATGTGAAATACTGCCGTTCGACCGGATTACCGTCAACCGTATAGCGGACATAGGCGAGAGCACGATTAAGGTCCAGCCCGCGTTCATAGTCGGAAACCTCCTCGGAATGAGCAAAATGAAAACGGATGTCTGCAAAGCTGTTGAGTCCGCCGAGACCGAGCTCATTGCATACGGAGTTTTCA
>JAKSPR010000171.1 GCA_024404655.1 Clostridia bacterium
TTGATGAGAAAGTTCTGTCCGAACTTTTTCTGGAACGTGATGCCGTGCCGCTGCATCAGGGTCTTTACATATCCGATGTCCGTCAATCTCATGGAAATACCTCTTTCTCATCCTGAAAATCTTCAAAAATACTTGACAAATCGTCTGCGTCGTGTTATAATATCGTTTGTACGCAGATGTCCTTTCTATTATATCACAGATCGGCGCTGTTTGCAAGATAATTTCATAATTTCGGATGCTAATGTGGCTCAGTTGGTAGAGCAGTTGATTCGTAATCAACAGGTCACGGGTTCAAGTCCCGTCATTAGCTCCAGGGGGATTTCCCGAGTGGCCAAAGGGGACAGACTGTAAATCTGCTGTCTATCGACTTCGGTGGTCCGAATCCACCATCCCCCACCAGAAAAAGGACTTTGCGGATGCAAAGTCCTTTTTCAATTAAATCCACCCTGCCGGGCGGGTGAAATCCACTGCGTGGATGAAATCGCCTTCGGCGATGATATCCGCTGCGGCGGATAAATCCCCAACAGCGGTTCCCGCTGTTGATGGGGGGGCGGATTTGATTTCATCCTTCGGCGCAGCCGGAGGATTTCATCTGAGCACAGTGAAGATTTCATCCCGCCGGACGGCGGGATTTCATTTGTTCTTCATCCGGGGCGGAATCATCCTGACTGGTGGGGATTCTTTTCATTTTCCCGTCGTTTTTACTTGCATTCTTCTATAAAAGGTGATATACTGATTAAGACGAATCATGCTGATAGAAAATCCAGTTTGAAAATCTTTCCAATTTCTGAAAGGACGATCGGGCGATGGCAGTAAACCAGCTCATGGATATGTCTATGGATTTCTCTGTTGCGGTAATGAAATAATGTGATACCATAACAGGGCATTCTTCTCTTACAAATCAACTGGAACGTTCTGCCACCTCTATCGGAGCAAATATCCGGGAAGCGCAGTATGCTCATAGAACTATGGATTTCATTGCAAAATTTCAGATTGCCCTGAAAGAAGCAAACGAGACAGAATACTGGATCGAGCTCTTTATACGCGCTGACATCATTCCTCCCGATTATGCAAAGACTCTGCTGCACGACTGCGGGGTGATCCGCCGGATGCTGATATCCTCCATTAACACAGCAAAAGGAAATCTGAAAAAATAAGTCCACATTCAACACAGCCCGATACGGGAGAAAGGCGGTATCTGCTATGGCCTCTTGGATCACGCATCTGATGATCGCGGACCGGATCATGCCGGTGGTTCCGTGGCTTGACCGGCGGGGATTCTGCGTGGGGAACATCGCGCCGGACTGCAACATTGAAAACGAGGACTGGACCGCCTTTACGCCATCGAGAGAGGTCACGCACTGGATACAGGGAAAGCGGAAATCCCTCTCGGACTGCGAATATTTCCTTGAAAATTATGTTCTGCCCCGCAGAGAGCAATTATCGGGGAACGAAGAGTTTTCCTTTCTGATCGGATATTATACGCATCTTGTGGCCGATGCGGTCTATGACCCGATGCTCAAGGATCCCGGGCGTCTGCATACTATGTGGGGGCGGATGATGGAATCGGACAAGTACGGGGATATGGCGCGGGAACTTGCCGTGAGTTTTCTGAATTCCAAGCTGATCATGTCAAAAGAAGAGCGACTTGCGGATATTTCCCTGATCGAAGCGGAATATCTTTATCATCATCCGGAATCGGGGTATCTGACCGAGATTCTTCCGCTGCGGGAGTTTCCAGATTATCTTAATTATCTTCCCCACGGGGCGATTGTGCGCAAGACGGGGAACATGGCGCTGCCGGCCTACGTACCGGGCAGCCCGGACCCCATTGCCGTTTCGCGCGGAGAGCTCTATGCGTTCATCGACGACACGGTGGAGCGGGTGACAAAGCGGATCTCGGAGCTCGGACAGGGTGGTCTGATTCCCGCGTACTGCATGAACCGGATATAAGAACAGCCCGGAGAATCCAAACGGTTCTCCGGGCTAAACTTTTGTTTTGGGATTGCTTATGCCTTTGCAAGCATATCCTTGATGATTCTGCCGAGGATCGCGGTACCCTTGACGATATCGTCATCGGAGGGCATGGAGTAGTTGAGACGGAAGGACTGGGACGGTGCGTCCTGATCGCAGTTGAATGCGGTACCGGGGACGACGAAGACCTTCTCGGCGACTGCTGCCTTGACAAACGCATTCATATCAAGGCCGTCGGGCAGTGTGCACCACAGGAAGATACCGCCCTCGGGCTTTGTGAACTTGACACAGGAGGGGAGTTCCTTTTCGAGGCAGGAGAGCATCAGCTGTGCCTTATGGCGGTACAGGGCGCGGATTTCCTCGATGTGGGTATCCATATCATAGCGGGAGAGGTATTCTGCGCAGATCATCTGGAAGAAGATGTTGGTATGAACGTCCTCGACCTGCTTTGCGACGACGATCTTGGCGACCAGTGCTTCGTTTGCGCAGAGGAAACCGATTCTCATGCCGGCGGACAGAACCTTGGAGAAGGAACCGCCGTAAATGACGCGGCCGTCGGTATCCATGCTCTTGATGGTGGGAACTTCCTCACCGGCGAAGCGAAGCTCACCGTAGGGGTTGTCCTCGAAGATCAGGGTATCATACTTCCGTGCGAGCTCGTAAACGGCCTTGCGCTTTTCAAGGGAGGTGGTGATACCGCCGGGATTCTGGAAGGTGGGGATTAAGTAGATCATCTTGGTGTTGGGGTTTGCCTTGAGGGCAGCCTCCAGGCCTTCCAGAGAAATGCCGTCGTCCTCCAGTTCCACGCCGACCAGCTTTGCGCCGCAGGAACGGAAAGCGTTGAGTGCGCCGATGAAGCTGGGGTTCTCTGCGATGACAACATCGCCTTCGTTGCAGAGGACCTTGCAGGTCAGCTCGATTGCCTGCTGACCACCGGTGGTGATGATGGTGGTATCATCGGCTGCGCCGATGTTGAAATGGGTTTTCAGTCTGTCTGCGACCAGTTCACGGAGCTTGGGATAGCCCTCGGTGACGGAGTACTGCAGAGCCGCAACGGGATTCTTTTCAAGGATCTCTGCGGAGATTGCGGCAAATTCCTTGACGGGGAAAGAGTCGGGCGCGGGATTGCCGCCGGAGAAGGAGATAGCGCCGGGGGTACCGAGGCTCTTGAAGATCTCACGGATGGCAGAGGGCTTCATGCCGACGAATTTATCGGAAATCTTGTAATTCATGGGATGGTTCATTCCTTTCCTTTACAGGTTACGTGCTTATTTATGGGTATAGCCCATTTCAAAGGCTTTCAGGTTCACATCGAGGAACTTCGGGGGGACGGTGGTCTTAAGGACTTCGATCCATGTCTCCTTGGGGATATCGGTGGAAGCGGCGAGGATACCGATCAGAACGACGTTTGCCGCCTTGATGGTGCCGGCCTCCTTTGCCATGGAGAGCGCATCGCAGGTGACGATCTTTGCCCGCTCCGCGATCTTCTCACAGAGATTTTCGGGATAGACCGCAGCGCCGGTGATGACGGGCATGGGGTCGATCTTCTGGGTACCGGTGATGACCGTTCCGCCTTCGGCGAGGTACGGCAGTGCGCGGTATGCCTCCAGCTGTTCAAATGCGAGGACGATATCCGCCTCCCCCTCACCGATGATGGGGGAATAGACCTTTTCGCCGTACTTGACGTAGGTGACGACAGAGCCGCCGCGCTGGCTCATACCGTGGACTTCGGAGACCTTGACATCAAAGCCTTCACGGCTGAGGGCGTTGCCGAGGATGCGGCTTGCAAGCAGTGTTCCCTGACCGCCGACACCGACGATCATAATATTCTTTGTGGTTTTCATTTCCGTTCCCTCCTTAGCCTTCAACCTTTTCAATCGCATGGAACGGGCAGATGTTGACGCACAGTCCGCAGCCGTTGCACTGGTTCGGGTCGATGACGATTTTGCCGTCTTCGCGCTTGGAAATCGCCGGGCAGCCCATCTTCATGCACATGCCGCACTTCTTGCAGGCATCGGTGGAGACGCAGTGGCCGGTATACTTGACGGTCTTCAGAAGTGCGCAGGGACGCTGTGCAATGACGACAGCGGGCTCATCGAGGGCGACTGCTTCCTTGACTGCTGCTTCAAACGCCTTGACGTCGAAGGGATCCGCGACCTTGACGTGATCCACGCCGACGGCATGGCAGAGCATTTCGAGATCGACTTCCTTGGTGGCCTCACCGCGGATGGTACGTCCGGTGGTGGGGTTATCCTGATGACCGGTCATGCCGGTGATGGAGTTGTCGAGAATGATGACGGTATTGATGCCCTTGTTGTAAACGATATCCACAAGGCCGGTGATGCCGGAGTGCATGAAGGTGGAGTCGCCGATGACGGAGACCAGCTTCTTTGCAAATTCATCGCCTCTTGCCTTTGCCATACCGAGAGCGCCGGAGACGGATGCGCCCATACAGACGGTGGTATCAACGGAAGCAAGGGGAGCCGCTGCGCCGAGGGTGTAGCAGCCGATATCGCCGGAAACGGTCAGTCCCAGCTTCTTGAGGACGTAGAAGGTGCCTCTGTGGGGGCAGCCTGCGCACATGACCGGAGGTCTGACCGGGATCTTTTCGATCTCGGCGTGGGAGACGGGTGCTTCGCCAAGGACGACGGATGCGATCATGGCGGGGGTGTATTCGCCCAGCAGCGTGAAACATTCCTTGCCGCAGACGTTCATGCCGATGGCACGGCAGTGGGTCTCGATGACCGGATCCAGTTCTTCAATGACATAGACAACGTCGCAGGCAGCGGCGAAGGCTTTCAGCTTTTCCACCGGCAGGGGGTAGACCATACCGAGCTTGCAGTAGCTGACCTTATCGCCCAGCGCTTCATGTGCGTACATGGCAGTGATGCCGTTGACAATGACACCGACGCGCTTGCCGTCAACGGTCTTGTCGGTCATCTCACAGGTATTGAGGGGAGAGGTCTCGGCAAGAGCGATGAGCTTCTTTGTGCGCTCCTCGACCACAACGTGGCGGGGACGGGCATTGGCGGGCATCATGACGTTCTTTGCGATGTTCTTTTCATAGGGCTTGAGCTCGATCTGCGCGCGCTCACCGGTCTCCACAAGGCTCTGGGAGTGGGAAACGCGGGTGGAAAGGCGGATGATGACAGGGGTATCGTATTCTTCACTCATGGCAAAAGCCTGCTTGGTGAAGGAAAGGCACTCCGCGGAATCGGAGGGCTCCAGCATGGGGACCTTTGCGGCCTGTCCATAGTGTCTGGAATCCTGTTCGTTCTGGGAAGAGTGCATGCCGGGGTCATCTGCGACACAGACGACAAGACCTGCATTTGCGCCGATATAGCTGACTGTGAACAGCGGGTCAGCCATGACATTGAGGCCGACGTGCTTGCAGCAGGTCATGGCGCGTCCGCCGCCGATGGAGGAGCCGATAGCAACCTCACATGCGACCTTTTCATTGGGTGCCCATTCGACGTAAACGTCTTCCTTCGGATAGGTGGCCATACATTCTGTGATTTCGGTACTGGGGGTACCGGGATAGGATGCCACGACACGGACGCCAGCTTCATAAGCGCCGCGCGCAACAGCCGCATTGCCGATCAATAATTCTTTCATCGTACTGATTTCCCTCCTCGACCGTCGGGACGATTGTATCAGCCCTCACGGTCGGATGTTATTTTTTCTTATGCAGATGCTTGTCCTCCACCCCGGAAAACCGGTGAATCCGGGGAAAACGGCTCCGGGCGGATATTATATAATAGTATAACAGAGTGTATCCTTTTTTGCAAGAGGTTTTCCCAAAGGTTTTGATTTTTCTTCATTTTCCACGGTTTTCCCCTGGTTTTTTTGTATATTTATCCGCAGACCAAGTGCGATGTGAAAAACGGGACAGAGCACGATCATAATCCCGTCCGGCGGGTTTTTACCTGTCTGTTTTCCGCCGTCCCGGACATATTTTCCGGAATACGGAAGACGGCGGCGGAGTTTTCCACACCCCTGCCGCCGTTATTACAAAAGAAACCATGTTTTTTAATATTCCCGTAAAATTCTGTGGAAAAAGCCGCGGAACGCTCCGCAGTGCTTGTGGAAAACCCTGTTCAAAGTGTTGGAAACTTTGGATTTCCGCCAAAAAGTTATCCACACTGTCCACAGAATCACCTGTGGAAAAGCGATAAGAACACTTGTTTTCCACAGGTTTTCGGAAGTGCAGGTTCATCGTTTTACAAAAACTGCCGTTTCCCACCTGTGGAAAAAGTTATCCACAGCAGCCATGGGACAATTTATTCCGCGTTTTTCCCGAAGTATCTGCGGATATCTCCGGCGGAATAAAGCGAACCGAAGCAGAGGATGGGCGCATGGGTCGTATACTGCATACGGAGCAATGCATCCAGCGCTTCCGGAATGGATGCGTATCCCTCTGCGGGGATGCCGTGATCCCGGAAATAACCGGCGAGGACCTTCCCCT
>JAKSPR010000172.1 GCA_024404655.1 Clostridia bacterium
TCGAATTCAAGCTGCTCTTAATGCTTTCAAAGTGGAAAAACTGGGGGATGTATATTATCGTTTCTGTGGGATGAACAATCCTGATCTCAAAACTATCCTCAATGCTTTTGACATCCATATTCCTCCGAAATGCTATAAAATCGGCGACTTGAAATCTATCAAGGGTGATATTGTTTGTCACCGCAGTACATATCTTGGTACATAATTATACTACAGCCAAATCCCGTTTCTTCAACATTTTCAAAGCGTTTTGGGGATTTGGCTGCTCTTTTTCTGGCAAACTCGGGTTATAACAGAAATCACGCATAATGTCAATCAAGTTCCGTATGGCATTTGTAAAAATTGGAAGAATTTTGGATGATCCGTAATAAATCCCTTGACAGATTCCCGTTTTGTGTGTATAGTAAATAGAGATATATTTCTGACCGCGGAAGAAAGGACGGAGAAAAGAATATGAGCATTTTTACATACGAAACCCCATCGGAAAAACCAAGTAAACTCATTCCCGGTGAAAAGATCGCAGAATTCCAGGCAATCCTGTCGACTGATGTTCACGAGGAAGCAAAAGCACTTGGCGACGGGTTTGCCGTTGAAATTGAAACACGCTTTTTTGCTGATTTTGAGAAAGCAGGCGATCAGATGGTGCACGTATCCACCTTCTGTGTCATCGGGGATATGGTTTATATGACCTATTACGCCAACGTGGAAGCTGCTGCAGAGGACCCCAATCACCAGAGAGCCCGTTTTGCCTTCTGTCCTCTTGCGGACCCATCCAACATGACGGTGTATGATATCCAGGCCGTCGGTGATACCTGCTCCGGTCTGCCGGTCAATCTCGTCTATGATACGATCTTTGCGCAAAAAGATGATGATACCCTGATACTTCTGTGGACTGCGAAAGTCGGCGACCGGTATTATCGCCTGTACCGCACTTATACAATCTCCACGGATACCCTGGGAGAGATCGGCGTCAACCGGTTCCGCGTAGGGGAGACCGAATACGATTTCAGTACTTCCGGAATCCAGAACGCGCTCACGGAAAACGGTTTTGGCTATAAAACCATGTACAGCGACATCGGCATCATGCAGAAATTTACCAGCCGAACGGAGCATGGCGAAACCTGGTATTATACCGGTACCTACAGCGGCGACTTCAACGCGATCATCAAAAGCCGGGATTTTATCACATGGGAATTTGTCGCCCAGCCGGATTTCCCGAATGAATCGAAATGGGAAAACGCCGTTTATGTCATCGGTGACCGCTGCTTCTATTTTGTGCGGCAGCACGATCATACCGGATATGGCTTTCTGACCGTCTACGACCTTGTAAAGAAGACCTGGGAGACACCTGTTCTGATCGGTGACAGTCAGTCCCGCGGCGATTTCATATGCTATGAGGGCCGCCTGTACCTGTTCCACGCACCTATTGACCGGGAACATATCGGCATTGTCAGAATTGATACGGAACATATCGCAAATAGCCGCGTTGTCCTGCAGGCACACATGCATACAAGCTGTTTCTATCCGTTTGTCCAGACGTTCCATAACAGTCTGTATGCGATGTCATACACGGTGAACCGTCAGCATATACGGCTTGGAGCTTTTGACCCGAAGATCTATTTTGAGGAGTAAATGATGAACACAGCACTTCCTTGGATTGCACAGATATTCGGCATGTTCGGTATGATTGCGCTGTTTTGGTCTTATCAGCAGAACCAGAGAAAACGTCTGATTGCAGGAAAGCTTGCAGCAGACGTCATGTGGGTCACACACTATCTGATGCTCAGCGCTGTCGGCGGCGCTATTCCGAATTTCGTCGGGATTTTCAGAGAACTTGTCTTTATGAACCGTGACAAGAAATGGGCGAGTCTCCCTGTATGGCCGGTGATCTTCATTCTCATCAACTGGACGCTGGCTCTCTCAAAGGCCAGTTTTCCGCTCTCTTTCCTTCCCATCGGTGCATCAACCTTTGTCACGATTTCACTCTGGGCAAAGAAACCAAAGGTTACCCGCTGGATCGGCGCTGGAGTATCTGCTGCCTTTATTATCTATGATTGTTTTGTACATTCCTGGATCGGGATCATCAATGAGTCCGTTGCTCTGATTTCCATTTTCACAGCGCTTGTCCGAGAGTATTCAAGCCAAAAGGAGAAGTCCTGATGAACTATCAGAATATCCTGAAAGCGGAGTTTCTATCCCGTATCAATCGATTCATTGCAGAGGTACGGATCGGTGATGAAACACACCGGGTTCATGTGAAAAATACCGGTCGGTGCAGGGAACTACTGATCCCCGGTACCGCCGTCTGGCTGGCAAAATCATCAAATTCAGAAAGAAAGACCGCATACGATCTTGTGACCGTGGAAAAGCCAAGTCCCGGCGGTGAGGTAATATTTGTCAATCTTGACTCCCAGCTTCCCAATGCAGCAGTCGCAGAATGGCTTCCGCACAGCGGGCTGTTCCGGGAGAACGCAGTGATCCGCAGGGAAGTACAGTACGGAAATTCCCGTTTTGATCTGTATATCGAGGATGGAGACCGCCGGGCGTTTATGGAGGTCAAAGGTGTGACGCTGGAGGAGAACGGCATAGCGCGGTTTCCTGATGCCCCGACGGAGCGCGGCATCAAACATCTGCAGGAGCTCTGTAAAGCGGCTGCAGAGGGCTATGAGGCGTATATCCTGTTTGTAATACAGATGAAGGCGGTACACGCTTTCAGTCCCAATGAGGCCACGCACGCTGCCTTTGCGGATGCGCTGCGATATGCAGATGCCCACGGCGTACACATTCTTGCCATGGACTGCATTGTGACCCCGGACACCATGAAACTAGACAACTCGATACCGGTTCGATTGTAATCAGAAAAAAGCCTGTTTCCGCATCATCAAGACGGAAACAGGCTGAATTATTGCATTTTATAATTTGATGACCTTTTCTTCAATGGGCATATCCGGGCGGAAATGGGGCATCGGCATGGCTTTGCCGTTGTTGGCAACCGAGATTTCGGAGAGCAGCCCCACCGCAGTCCATTCGCATCCGGTATAGACATCCAGTTCCGGCTGTGTACCGGCACGGACAGCGTTGATGAAGTCTTCCACAATGAAGTAGTCACCACCGCCGTGTCCCGCGCTCAGCTGCTCTTTTGTGGCATGCTGATAGCGTTCGGGCAGATATTCGTTATAGTCCGTGAGCTTTTTCCAGGACATGCTGTATTCGGGATTGTCTTCAGCGACAAGGGAGATCTTATCAATATCTTCGGCGCAGGTTTTTGACTGGAAAATACCACCGGTACCCTGCATCAGATAATAGTCCATATTGTGGGGACGGGGAGACATACAGTCGGTGCGGATGGAAAGCAGTTTTCCGTTTGCTGTCCGGCACATGGTCGTTGTACCGCTGTCCTGCCGCATACCAACATCGTTGCGGATTCCGGGGGAGAAAGTGGAGATTTCCGTGATATGATCACCGGGGAACCACTGCATGACAGGTCCTACACTGTGGGTCGGATAGAAGTTTCCGCGCTTGCCGCACTGCCAGTAGGAACGCCAGGAGCGTTTGCCGTTCGGATAAACCAGAATGTTGCTGATGTTGTGAAGATACATGCCCTCCGCATAATAGGGATCACCAAAAAGACCTTTCCGCACCATGTTCTTCACAAGCTGCACCTGTGGGGTGTAGACATAGTTTTCGGCATACATATAGGTTTTCTTGTATTTCTCAACGGATTCACATAGCCAGAAAAGTTCATCCATGGTAACGCCCGCTGTGACTTCACTCATGACGGATTTTCCTGCTTCCAGAGCGGCAGCAATTGCCTGCGGTACATGACACTGCATCGGCGTGGCAATGATGACCGCATCAATATCCGATTCCAGCATGTCATCAAATACGCGGTAACGCTTGGAAACATTCAGGCTGTCCGCAGCAGATTTGAGGTGATCTTCATCAAGATCACACATTGCAGCAATTTCCACGTCTTCAATGTTTTTCAGACCCATGACGGTGGAAAGTCCTCTGACGCCGGCTATACCGACTTTGATTTTCTTCGTGCTCATAGGGAATATCCGCGATGCAGGAATCTCCTGCATCTGTCCTTTCTTATGTTACTCGTGGATCATAAAATCATTATAGCATAATTTTCATAAAATACAAGAGGGTAACACAATTTTATGATTAAAATATATAAAGCAGCAACTCTTTTTGATATAAAAAACCGCCCGGTGTGTACCGGGCGGAATCTGAATATGACAGGGAATTACAGATCACAGGAAACTTCGTGACCCTCTGCGGAGGAACGCAGAATGCCGTCGATGATAGCCTGGTTGTAGATGATCTGGCTGGTCGGGATCGGAGCAGGCTTGCCTTCGCGGACTGCGGTGACAAAAGCTTCGACCTTCTGGAGGAACAGATTGCTCTTTTCTTCGGTTTCCGGCGGGATCTCCTTGGAGGTGGGCTGTCCGTTCTCGTCGTTGTAGTAAAGGGTCAGCTCGCCTGCAGTACCGTCCCAGCACATACCGGGTTTGCCCTTGATCTTGAGGCCTGCCTTGGTACCGAGGAACAGGAAGTCGCCGAGGGTATCCATGTGCATAGCCCAGGAAACACGCCAGTCAAGGGTAATGCCGCCTTCCAGACGGATAAATGCAGTAGCAAAATCATCATCGACCGTGAAACGGTTTGCTTCGGGATAGAGATCAGGATTCTTGCCGAAGTGTGCCCAGGAGGATGCGCTGACGGTCAGAGGCTTGGGATAGCCGATGGAGTTGAGCGCAAAGTCAAGACCATAGCAGCCGATATCGCCGATTGCGCCGAAGCCTGCCTTGTCCTTCTCAATGAAGGTTCTGCCGGGAATACCGCGGAAACGGCCGCCGCCGACAACAACATAATAGATATCGCCGAGCGCACCGGATTCGATGATCTTCTTGACCTGCTTCATGTTAGCGCCGTATCTGGGCTGGAAGCCGACGGTCAGAATCTTGCCGGATTCCTTTTCTGCAGCAACGATTTCCTTTGCTTCTTCCATGGTGACGCAGAGCGGCTTTTCCAGAAGAACATGCTTGCCTGCTTTCAGAGCAGCGACAGCACAGACGCAGTGCTGCATATTGTAGGTACAGACGGAGACACCATCCAGATCCATTTTGAGCAGCTCATCTGCAGACTCAAAATCCTTTGCGTCAGTCAGACCGAATTCGTCGAGGAATGCTCTTGCCTTGCCGGGAATAATGTCCGCACCTGCGACGACCTCAACACCGGGGATCTGCTTGTACGCATTCATGTGTGCATGCGCGATGCCACCGCATCCGATAATACCGATTTTCAGAGTTTTTTCCATGATAAAGTACTTCCTTTCGATCATGTTTTGATGAACAGATTCTTGTTCATTTCTTAACTGTATTGTATCATATCAGGGTGGAAAATGCAAGTGTTTTCTGATTCTTTGTAAAATATATCTGATTTTGTCACTGCCGTGTCAGGTCTTTGACCCATTTGTACTTTTTATAGTGGAACATGACCCACGGAATCTTGCCGACTTCGTCAAGACAGGTGCAGGCATAGACAACGCCCACAGGCCAGTGAAAGACGAAGGTACCAAGGGCTGCAAGAGGAACCGCCATCATCCACATGACAACGATCAGACTGTAGAAATCAAACATGGTATCACCACCCGCGGCAAAAATACCGTTGATGACGATGGTATTAACCACTCGACCGATCATGTAGAAGGACATAATCAGCATCATGATAATGAGGTCCGTTCTTGCTCCATCCGTCAGCTTGACAAACAGCATGAGAAGCGGTGTAACAGCCAGCATGATCAGGGTGGAAATTCCGCCGAGAATAAAGGACATGATGGCAAGACGGTCACCATAGAGTTTCCCGGAATCAAGCCGTCCGGCACCGAGTTCGTTGCCGACCAGAATACCGCCGCCGTTGGCAAGACCGTTGCACAGACAGCAGACGAGATCGCGTACGACCGAGGCAATGGAGTTTGCTGCCGCAGCATCGGTTCCCATGTGCCCCATAAAGGCAGAATAGGAGGTAAAACCCACGCCCCAGAGAAGGCTGGCGCCGAGGAGGGGAAGGGCACATTTGATAAAGTCAGAGGCCAGCACACCGTACCGTCCGAGAAGACCGGGAAGATACAGACGGATGTAATCGGGACGCAGGGACAGGATCACACACCATAAAAATTCAATGATGCGGGCGATGAGCGTCGCAAGTGCAGCACCGCGTACATGCAGTGCTGGCATACCGAAAAGAACAAAAATAAAGACTGCATTGAGTACGATGTTGATGACAACCGCCGTGGAACTGATACGGGCAGCCTGCGGTGTGTGTTCCGTGACTTTGAAAAGAGCCTGATAGCACTGGGATATTCCCGTTAAGAGATAGGACCATCCGGCGATTTTCAGATAGTCGATGCCAAT